>NZ_CFHWAF010000166.1:7877-8714 GCF_984452065.1 Hoeflea sp.
CGGCACGCCTGGTCCGCTGCGGGCCTACGCCTCATCGATGAAGCGGGAAATCACGCCGGCGGACGAGGCGGAGCGCCTGAAACGTCTGCGCGGCGAAAAGGGTTTCGATGCATTCAAGATCCGCGTCGGTTCCGAATGCGGCCGCGGCAGGGACGAATGGCCCGGCCGTACGGAGGAAATCATCCCGGCCATACGCGCGGCTTTGGGAGCGGACGCCGCCATTCTCGCCGATGCCAACAGCTGCTATTCGCCGGCCCGGGCGATCGAGGTCGGCCGTATGCTGGAAGACCACGGCTACGGTCATTTCGAGGAGCCCTGCCCCTATTGGGAACTCGAACAGACCAAGCAGGTCGCCGATGCGCTCGACATCGATGTCAGCGGAGGCGAGCAGGACTGTGACATCTCCACCTGGCGGCATATGATCGAAATGCGGGCCGTCGATATCATTCAGCCTGATATCTGCTATCTGGGCGGTCTCGCCCGCGCTTTACGGGTCGCAGGCATGGGCGAAAAAGCCGGACTGCCATGCACGTCCCACTGCGCCAATCTGTCGATGGTCACCTTGTTCACGATGCATTTCCTCCGGGCGATCCCAAACGCTGGCAGGTATCTGGAGTTTTCAATAGAAGGACCCGACTATTACCCCTGGCAGGAGGGCCTGTTCGTCCATTCGCCCTACGGGATCGTCGACGGTCAGGCGATGGTGACCGATGCGCCCGGATGGGGCGTTGAGGTCCGGCCCGACTGGCTGGAGAAGTCTCGCTATCGGATCAGCGCGCTTGACTAGGAGCCTGTCCGAGAGATCGTAATTTGCTGGACGATGGCCTCGTTGATTGA
>NZ_CFHWAF010000167.1:0-8572 GCF_984452065.1 Hoeflea sp.
TCCGGCCCGATCGTTTCATCGAGATAGTCCTTCAGCCCGCCCGGAAAATGGAAGACGGCCTTCGCCGGGGTTTCGTCCTTTTCTCCAAGCAGTGACGGGTCGCATGTCCAGCGGATTTCCACGCCGCGGAACAGATAAGCCTTGGACCTGGCCATCTTGAACAGGCGTGCCGGCTCGAATGCCGCCGATTTGCCGAAGATGTCCGCGTCCGGGTGGAACCGGACTCTGGTGCCGCGCCGGTTGTGGACCTCGCCGAGATCCTCAAGTTTGGTTTTGGGAAGCCCCCGCGAAAATGTCTGTCGGTACAGGCGGCGGTTACGCGCCACCTCGACCTCCAGATGATCGGAGAGGGCGTTGACGACCGAAACGCCGACGCCGTGCAGGCCGCCGGAGGTCTCGTAAACCTTGGAGTCGAATTTTCCGCCGGCATGCAGGGTCGTCATGATGACCTCCAGCGCCGACTTCTTCTTGAATTTGGGGTGCGGATCGACCGGGATGCCCCGGCCATTGTCCGAAACGCTCAGAAAGCCTTCGGCGTCGAGTTCCACCTCGATAACCTTGGCATGGCCTGCAACGGCCTCGTCCATCGCGTTGTCGATGACTTCGGCAAACAGATGATGGAGCGCCCCGACATCCGTTCCGCCAATATACATTCCCGGCCTGCGGCGGACGGGTTCAAGTCCTTCAAGGACTTCGATATCCGAAGCGGAATAGCCTGCCTCGGATTCGTCCTTTGCCGCGGACTTTCGCCTGGCGCTGCGCTGAGATTTGGCGGACGATGCCGGGGCCCGGTCGTCCTGTTCCTGCGGCGCGGCCGAGCTGTTGGATGTCAGGTCGGAAAAAAGGTCGGTCTTGTCTTCCATCAAGCGGGTTTTTCCCAATTGATTCGCATCTCCGGGAGTCTGCCAGAGTACAGCGCGCTTTGCGAGACTGCGTCAGCCTTTGACGGCTATTAAATACCCTAAAAGCGGCTATTTACGGCCATTTGTTAAAAGAAAGACGCCCCGGGCGGCGTTTCCGGCCGGGGCGTTCCTGTCTGGATGGCTTATGTTTTTTCAAACGGCCTCAGGACCGGCTGGAGATCGGGACGTAGTCCCGGCTTGTCTCGCCTGTATAAAGCTGGCGGGGACGGCCGATTTTCTGGTGCGGATCCTCGATCATTTCCTTCCATTGGGCAATCCAGCCGACCGTGCGCGCGAGCGCAAACAGCACGGTGAACATGGTCGTCGGGAAGCCGAGCGCCTTCAGCGTAATGCCGGAGTAGAAATCGATGTTCGGATAGAGCTTCTTTTCGATGAAGTAGTCGTCGGTCAGCGCGATGCGCTCCAGTTCGATGGCCACATCCAGAAGCGGATCGTCCTTGATGCCGAGTTCGGCGAGAACCTCATGGGTTGTTTTCTGCATGATCTTGGCGCGCGGATCGTAGTTCTTGTAGACGCGGTGTCCAAAACCCATCAGGCGGAACGGATCGTCCCGGTCCTTGGCACGGGCGATGTATTCGGGAATGTGATCCACGGATCCGATCTCGGCCAGCATGTTGAGCGCAGCCTCGTTGGCCCCGCCATGGGCCGGCCCCCATAGACAGGCAATGCCGGCGGCGATGCAGGCAAAGGGGTTGGCGCCCGATGAGCCGGCAAGGCGTACGGTCGATGTCGACGCGTTTTGCTCGTGATCGGCATGCAGGATGAAGATGCGGTCCATGGCGCGGGCGAGAACCGGGTTGACCTGATAGTCCTCACACGGAACGGCAAAGCACATGTTCAGGAAGTTTGCCGCATAGTCCAGATCGTTCTTGGGATAAATGAAAGGCTGGCCGATGTGATATTTGTAGGCCATGGCGGCAATGGTCGGCATTTTTGCGATCATGCGCAGACTGGCCACCATACGCTGATGGGGATCCGTGATATCAGTGGAATCGTGATAGAAGGCGGACAGCGCGCCGACAACGCCGCACATGATGGCCATGGGATGCGCGTCGCGGCGGAAGCCGGTGAAGAACCGCGACATCTGCTCATGGATCATGGTGTGCCGCGTCACGCGGTAATCGAAGTCGGCCTTTTGCGCCTTGTTGGGAAGCTCACCGTACAAAAGCAGATAGCACACTTCCAGGAAGTCGCCATGCTCGGCAAGCTGGTCGATCGGGTAGCCGCGATGAAGAAGAACACCCTGATCGCCATCGATATAAGTGATCTTGGATTCACACGATGCGGTGGAGGTAAAGCCCGGGTCGTAGGTGAAAGCTCCCGTGTCTTTGTACAGGCTGGCGATGTCGACAACATGTGGACCAACCGATCCGCCGCGCACCTGCAATTCGATGTCATTGCCATCGACAGAGAGCTTTGCCTTCGATTCTGTCATGTTGGTCCCCTTTTTACTTCATTCAGAATGTGACCCGAGAGGTCCCCAAACGCCAGACCGGATTGGGTGTGCGCAGTTGCTAGCCGATTTCGCACGCGCTGCCAAGCTCTGGCCAGTTGTAATTGTGCGATGCAACGTTGCTGAAAAAGCGAACAATACCAATGTTCAGGCCGATTTGGCTGCGCCGCCGCGAACGATGCACCCGGCGTGTGCACCGGGCGTTACAGGACAGTTTCCACGGTACCCGTGTCTGTCATCCATCGACCTTTGAAACCGAAACAAACCGCCTGTGGAACGGTAAATACCGCACTGCACAGTGAATTTCCAGAGGCCGGTCTTTATCGGGTCAATTGGTCGGAGATACGGCCGAGGGCTTCGTCCCTGCCGAGGACGGCAATGACATCGAAGACACCGGGTGAGGTCGTTCGCCCGGTAAGCGCGGCGCGCAGCGGTTGCGCCACTTTTCCAAGCTTCAGCTCCTGAGCGTCGGCATAGTCGCGGATAATCGATTCAAGCGTTTCCAATTGCCAGTCGCCGACCGCCTCAAGCAGCGGCAGCAGTGCGCGCAAGGTGTCGCGGCCACCTTCGGCGAGGATCCGTTCGGCCTTGTCTTCGTTCTCCAGAGGTCTGTCGGCAAAGAGAAAGCGCGCGCCGTCCGCGAGGTCCAGCAGCGTGCGGCCCCGCTCTTTCAGGCCCGGCATTGATTTTCGAAGCCGTTCGATTTTTTCCGGCGACATGCGTGTTTCGAAATACTCACCGCCTTTCATATGCGGAATGAACTCGAGCAGCGCCTGTGTCAGGGTGCCATCATCACCGTTGCGGATATAGTGCCCGTTTATCGCTTCCAGTTTCCTGACGTCGAAACGGGCGGCCCCCTTGTTTACATCAGCAATGTCGAACCATTCGATCATTTGTTGCATCGAAATGATCTCATCGTCTCCATGACTCCATCCCAGACGAACGAGATAGTTGCACAATGCCTCGGGCAGATAACCCATGGCGCGGTAGGCCTCCGCACCAAGGGCGCCGTGCCGCTTTGAAAGCTTGCCGCCGTCGGGACCGTGGATCAGGGGAATGTGCGCCATGGTCGGAACCGGCCAACCCATGGCCTCGTAGATCACGGTCTGGCGGGCGGCGTTGGTGAGGTGGTCATCGCCGCGTATGATGTCGGTCACGCCCATGTCGTGGTCGTCGACAACGACCGCAAGCATGTAGGTCGGATTGCCGTCGGAGCGCAGGATGATGAAATCGTCGAGATCACCGTTGGGAAAGGACACGTCGCCCTGCACACGGTCGGCGACGACGGTGGCGCCCTCCTGTGGTGCCTTGATGCGGATCGCCGGTTTGACGCCCGCCGGCGCTTGCGAGGGGTCCCGGTCGCGCCAGCGTCCGTCGTAGCGCGGAGGACGGCCTTCGGCACGGGCCTTCTCACGCATTGCCGCAAGCTCTTCAGGTGTCGCATAGCAGTGATAGGCCTTGCCTGACCTGACCAGTTCCTCGGCGATCTGGCGATGCCTGTCGACGCGCGCATATTGTGAAATCGGTTCTCCATCCCATGACAGTCCCAACCATTTCAGGCCGTTCAATATCGCTTCGACGGCCTCGTCCGAATGGCGGCTGCGGTCCGTGTCTTCAATACGCAGCAACATCTTGCCACCGCGGTTTTTTGCATAAAGCCAGTTGAACAGGGCGGTTCGCGCGCCGCCGATATGAAGAAAGCCGGTTGGGGAGGGCGCAAAACGCGTTATGACGTCCGCGGACATGGCGTTTCCTTGAATTTTATTGGCTGCCTGGAACTTGGCGCGTCATGTAACACACAAGCGGCAGAGTGCAAGGTCCTCAGGCGGCTTTGCGGTTGCGCCGGCGGCATGTAGGATCATGCGTCAGTCACAGGGCTATCGGCATCTCCATGGACAGTTCAGATCGGGTCAAAGACCGGGTGCGCAGCGGCGGCGGGCAGGCCGGTTCAGCAGCTTCGGCTCAAGAGGCCGCTTGCGCCCCGGCGGACGCGCCCGCGTTTGCCCGTCGGCGTCCATCAGGGCGCAGCCTCATTGACCTGTTGCGCGAGGAAACCGGTCCGGGCCAGGCGATGCTCTGGCTTCCGGTTTTCATGGCCTGCGGTGCGGCAATCTGGTTTGTCCTTCCCGAAAGGCCGCCGGCGGCAACGGTTGCGGTCGCCTGTTTGATTTTTCTTGTCGTTCTTTTTGTTTCGGAACGCGAATGGCTGCGAAAAGGCAGTCTGCTGGCAAGCGGCCTTCTTGTGGCCATGCTCGCGGCCGATTTCCAAACCGGGCGTCTGAACACGGTTCTGCTGGACGGCGAGGTGACAACACATATCGAGGGGACCGTCATTGCCCGCGAGGCCGACCACGCCGGGCGATGGCGTTACACGATGGAGGTCGAGCGCACATTCGATCCGCAACTGCGCCGTCCGCCGAACACGGCGCGCCTGGTTGCGCGCGCCGGGCATGAGCCGGTGGAGATCGGCGACTTCGTTTCCGGGCTGGTCCGCCTGCGCTCGCCTTCGGGTCCGGCTTTGCCGGGCGGCTTCGATTTTGCCTATAACTCATATTTCAACGGGATCGGCGCAAACGGGTTTTTCCTCGGCAAGCCGCGGAAAGGCGAGGGGCGTGCCGCACACGACCGCAACTGGATGGAGCATGCCGGCTTGACACTCCAGCGCTTGCGTCAGCACATCAGCCAGCGGGTCAAGGATGTGTTGCCGGGAGAGGCGGGTGGTTTTGCCGCGGCCCTGACGGTGGCCGACCGCCGCTCGATGGACCCCGATACGGTCGATGCGCTGCGCCAGAGCGGACTTGCACATGTATTGGCCATATCCGGACTGCACATGGCGCTGGTGGCCGGAACCTTTTTTCTTCTCGTGCGCGCGTGTTTCAGCGTCTTTCCTTCCCTCGTTCAGGCGGTTCCCACGAAGAAACTGGCGGCGGCCGGCGCACTGGTGATCGCCACGCTGTACCTTTCCATATCCGGGGCGAGCGTTTCGACGCAGCGGGCATGGATCATGCTTGTGATCATGCTGGTTGCCGTGCTTGCCGACCGGCAGGCGCTGACGATGCGCAATGTCGCCATTGCCGCGATCATCATCATACTCATCAGCCCGTCCGCGGTTGTCGGGCCGGGCTTCCAGATGTCCTTTGCCGCGACAGCAGCCCTTATTGCGACCTATGCCCTTTGGAACAGGCCACGCCCGGTATCATACCAGGACGGAACGTCGTGGATCGGCACCCCGATGCGCATCTCGCTTCTCTTTTTCCTCGGGCTGGCGGTGACCTCGCTCGTTGCGGGTCTCGCAACGGCGCCATTTGCCATTCATCATTTTCACCGTATCGCGGCTTACGGTCTGCTCGCCAACCTGGCGGCGATGCCGGTCGTCACCTTTGTCGTTATGCCGGCCGGTATGATTGCTCTTCTGCTCATGCCGCTGGGCCTTGAGAAATGGCCGCTGAAGGTTATGGGCGTAGGCCTCGATGCGGTGATTGCGATCGCCCGCTATGTCCGCGAACTCGGCGGCGCGGTTGTCGTCGGCCAGGTCAGCCCGCTGGTAACGTTGCTTGCAACCGCCGGCCTGCTGATCTTCGTGCTCAGCCGAACACGCTTTCGGATTGCGGGGATCGGGCTGGTTATATTCGCCGCCCTTGCCTTGGCGATGCCTTCAGGCCGGCCGGATATCGTGATTTCGGAAGACGGGAGGCTGGCGGCATTCGTCAATGAAGGCACACTTGCGACCAATCGCAAGCGGCCGCCACGGTTCACATTCGAGCAATGGCAGACGGCATTCAAAAAGCCGCGGCATGATCCCCCGATGGTCGTCGCGGAAGACATCGGCAATCTCGGTGCGGCCCTGGCGCTTTCGGCCGGCACACCTGACAGTTTTCTGTGTGTCGCCAAGAAGTTCTGCGTCGGCACAAGCTCCAGCGGCGCGACGCTCGCGCTTGTTGAGGAGCTTTCCTATCTCGGCGCCGCCTGTGACGGAGCCGACATCGTCGTTACCCCAGTGCCGATTGCGATGGAACGGTGTTATTCCGGAGCTCTGCTGATCACCGGCCGCATGCTGCGCCAAAGCGGCGCCCTGACCATCTCCTTGGATACAGGAGACGCTCCACCAACTGTCCGCCCGGCAGTCGACAGTGTCCGGCGGGCCTGGACCCGTCATCGCGCCTATAATTGGCGCACCGACACGTTCCGGCAGGTCACGCCGTCCTGGGAGCGACCCTGAGGGTTGGCCTGGATGGAGCCTTGCCAAAGCCGTTAGTGGTAGCGTCTGATCAGCCCGACCAGCTTGCCTTGAATCTTGACCTGATCGGGGCCGAAAATCCGGGTTTCATAGGCCGGATTGGCAGCCTCCAGCGCAATCGAGGCGCCTTTTCTGCGAAACCGCTTCAAGGTCGCTTCCTCGTCATCCACCAGCGCGACGACGATTTCGCCCGGATTGGCGGTCGAGGCGTTCCTAATCACCACCGTGTCGCCGTCAAAAATGCCGGCGTCGATCATCGAATCGCCCTTTACTTCGAGCGCATAGTGTTCCCCGCCCGACAGCATTTCGGGCGGGACGCTGATATTGTGGGTATTGTTCTGGATGGCTGATATCGGCACACCTGCTGCGATCCGTCCCATAACCGGCACGCTCACCGCGGGCTCCGTATCGTTGTTGCCCTGAACGGGAAGCGGCGTGGGCTCCGGCGCGGATTTGCCCAGACTGCCCTCGATCACGCTTGGCGAGAAGCCTTTGCGCTGTTGACCGGCCGGAATCATCGTGTCGGGCAGGCGAAGCACTTCAAGGGCACGGGCGCGGTTCGGCAGCCTTCGTATGAACCCGCGTTCCTCCAAAGCCGTGATCAGGCGATGGATGCCCGATTTCGAGGCAAGATCAAGCGCTTCCTTCATCTCGTCGAAGGATGGCGGAATGCCGGACTCCTTCATGCGCTCATGAATATAAAGCAGCAGCTCGTGTTGTTTGCGTGTCAGCATCGCTGGCTCCCGAGTCGGAGAAACAAATACGGAACATACACTATATGTTCCATTTGTGTTCTTCAAGTGTTTATATTTCGTTAAGTGTGAGCGCGGCGTTGTCGGAGTGCGGTTGCCGCACGTTCAAGCGGACGCGCCTCTTTGCCGCCGGCGGGTTATCCGGTGCCATGCGATGGGAATCGCCGAGGTCGACAGGATACCGGCGATCTTTCTGCGGCGCCACAGTCTTATTCGCGCGTCGCTTATGTCCATCTCGAGGGAAAACGGCGTTATGCGGGGCCTTGCTCCGGTCGGATGCGACACGGTTTTGACCGGTCGGTAGACACCGTATGACAGGCGGCGACCGGCGGGTCGGCCGGGTATTGCGCGAAGGGTGAGGCCCTTTGGCATGTCGGCAAGGGCGAGCACATCCCGGAGGGTTTTGCGCGGCTCGATGACGAACTCGAACCGATCGCTTTTTCTGTAGTTGCCGGACGCGGCGACCTGGGGCAGGGCCTTGATGTCGCCGTTCAGATATTGCTGGAGCTCGTTCCCCGCAAGGTCGGCGGCGGCCCGGGCGATCTCGTAAATCCAGACGTGGAAATGCGTGTGTGGCGTGAAGGGTATGCGGCGCCGGGCGATGACCGGGCCGGTATCGATGCCTTTGTCCAGTTGATGGATTGTGATGCCGCCGTAGCGATCCGCTTCGCCATCGACAAGAAGGCTGAGCGTCGGTTGCGGCCCCTTATAGTGGGGCAGGAGCGCCGGATGCACGTTGACGGCTCGATCCCCGAACAGTTCGAGGATCCTGGCAGGGATGATGCGATGGGTCATCAAGGTGATCAGCGTATCGGCCTTATCGTCCGATCCTAGTGATTCGGCCCGTTGTCCGCTGAAATAGCTGTCCGCCTCGATGATCGGGATCCTGTGTCTTCTGACCTGCGCCTCAAGCGCCGGGATTGCTGCGGCGTAAAGATCGAGTTTCCGGGAGAGGCTCGATGCCGGGAATTTCCGGTCGGCAGTGACGAACGCGGCAACGGAATTGCCGGCTTTCAGCCATGCGTCGACAAATGCCGAACTGACAAGCCCGTTCTCAATGATGAAAACCGCCCGATTGCGGCGTGAAACCTCAGTCAACGATCCCTCCCGGTGTGCCATTGGGCACGGAAATGTCTGTCAGGACAAGCAGCCACGTGTTTTTGTCTGACCGGCTCCGTCCCGTTAAAATTGTGGAAACCTGCGCCAT
>NZ_CFHWAF010000168.1:0-5631 GCF_984452065.1 Hoeflea sp.
GGCAGGAAGATCGGCACGAAGATGATGATGATCTCGGACCATTCCAGCGGCCAGCCCAGAAGGAAGATGATCAACTGGGCCATGATCAGGAACTGGATCGGCGTCAGGTTCAGCCCCTGGACGAATTCGGAAATGACATGTTCGCCGCCCAGGTAGGAAAACACCGCCGCAAAGATATACGAGCCGACGAAAAGCCAGCACACCATCGCGGTGGTTCGCACCGTCAGATAGACGCTCTGCCGCAACCGTTCCCAGGTCATCGCGCGATAGATCACAGCCAGCAGAAGCGAGCCAAGCGCACCGATAGACGCCGCCTCGGTCGGCGTGGCCAAGCCGAACAGGATCGACCCCAGAACAGCCAGAATGAGGAAAGCCAGCGGCAAGAACGATGTCAGGATCATGAGCAGCAATTGCCCCATCGAGACATCGGGCACTTCGTCATCGCCCGGCTTTGGCGCCGCCGACGGCTGCAACAGCGATCGACCTACGACATACACCAGATAAAGGCCGACCAGCACAAGGCCCGGAAGCAACGCGCCGGCATAAAGCCGGACGATCGAGACGTTGGAGGCGGCCGCATAGACGATCAGCATGATCGAAGGCGGAATGAGGATGCCCAGCGTACCGCCCGCGCAGATGATGCCGCTGGCAAATGACGGATTGTAGCGCGCCTTTAGCATCGCCGGCAGCGCCAGCAGTCCCATCAGCGTGACCACGGCGCCGACAATGCCGGTTGCGGTGGCGAAAAGCGCGCATGTGATCAGCGCGGCCACGCCCATCGAGCCGGGAATGTTCTTGGAGGCGATATTGAGCGTCGTGAACAGGCGATTGACGATGTTGGCCCGTTCCACGACATAGCCCATGAACAGGAATAGCGGCACCGCGGTCAGGATTTCGTTCGACATGACCGAAAAGGTCTGGTTGACGAACAGGTCGAACGCCCGGTTGTTGAAGAAACCCTCGATCCAGGTCGACCATTGGTCGAACAAGCTGGCGTCCTCGCCAAGCCGGTCATAGTCGCGCCACATGCGGCGCTCGTCGAAATAGGCGTAATATCCAAACCCGATACCCATTGCCATCAGCGTGAAGGCGATCGGAAATCCCATGAAGACGAAAATGATGAACAACCCCAGCATCATCAGAGCGATTTGAGGGTCGGTCATCATGGATTGTGGCCCCTCTCGACGACGTTGGCCTGGCGGATCAGAATGTCTTCGGTCTCGAAGACATCTTCGTCGGCCTCCAGCCATTCATTGGTGCGCATCGCCACAATGCAGCGCATCACCTGCGCAATTCCCTGAATGAAAAGCAGGATGCCGGCGACGACGATGACAGTCTTGAACTGGTAGATCGGCACGCCTGCCGGGCTGTTCACCGAAACCTCGCCGAAGCGCCACGAGCGCTCGGCATATTGCCAGCCGGCGAAAACCAATGCCGTAACGCCTGGAAAGAAGAACAGGATGTAGAGAACAAGATCGACCTTGGCCTGTGTACGCGGCTGCCATAGCCGATAAAGGAAATCGCCGCGGACATGTCCGCCGCGCGACAGCGTGTAGGCGCCTCCCATCATGAAGAGCGTGCCATACATGATGAATGACACATCCAGCGCCCACGCGGTGGGATTGTTCAACACATAGCGGACGAACACCTCATAGCCGGTGCCAGCCGCCATAAGGATGATCAGCCAGGCAAATGCCTTGCCAAACCACGCCGACAGATTGTCGGCGAACCGAATGAATCCGATCAAACGATCTTCCCCCAAAAAAGGTTACCCGGCGGCAGTGCCGCCCGCCGGGGTTGCAAGTGCGACCGTCGATCAAAGATTGAGGCGACCAGGGAAATAATGCTCGTAGGCCAGCGCATAGTCGGGCGCGTTCATCAGTTCATAGAATGTGACCTGCTCTACCCAGGCGCGTTGGCTGTCCAGGCACTTCTTGGCGAATTCGTCTTCCTCAAGGCTGGGAATGAGTTCGTCCCATGCAGCGATCTGGGCGGCGAGGATTTCCGGCGAGGTGCGGTGCACGGTCACGCCGGCGTCGTCCTGCAACCAACGCAGATCAGCGGAGTAGCGGCGCATAGCCTTGGCCGTGTTGGCCGTCGAAGCAGCCTCGGCCCCATGCTTGAGGATCGCCTGAAGGTCGGGATCGAGATCTTCCAGCGTGAAGGTGTTGAACAGGAATTCAAAGCTCTCCGAGGCCTGATGATAGGACGACAGATAATAGTTTTTGGCTACGTCATGGGCGCCGAAATCGCGGTCCGATGAAGGATTGTTGAACTCAAACGCATCAATCACCCCGCGTTCCATGGCCGGTACGATCTCGCCGCCGGGCAACTGAGCGACGGACATGCCCATCGATTGCAGCAGATCGGCCGCCAGACCCACCGTGCGGTATCTGAACCCTTGCAGATCGTCGACAGTGTTGACTTCGTCCTTGAACCAACCGAATGGCTGCGCCGGCATTGGAAAGCCCATATAGGAGACGACATCAAGGCCCATGATGTCCTGCATCAGTTCGCGAAGAAGCGCGTCGCCGCCGCCCTCGTAGAACCAGCTGAGCATGGTGGTCGCCGAACCGCCAAACACCGGACCGGTGCCGAACAGCGAGGCCGCCTTGTTCTTGCCGTACCAGTAGACCGGCACCGAATGGGCCGCGTCCAGAACGCCGTCATTGACCGCGTCGAGCACCTGGAAGGCGCCGACCACGGCGCCGGCCGGCAGAACGTCGATCCGCAGCCGGCCACCCGACATCGCTTCGACCCTGTCGGCATAGTCCTGGGCAAACTCCTGCCAGATGTTGGCCGCTCCCCAAGACGTCTGCATTCTGAGCACGATCGGCGCTTGTGCCAGCACCGCCGGAGCGGCGAGCGTACTTCCGGCGGCCACACCGCCAGCCAATGCGGATTTCTTCAGAAACGAGCGCCTGCTGACACGTTCATTCGCTTCAGCCGTTTCATTATTGTCAGTCATGGTCTTCCTCCAATTGCGGCCAAAATTTGCAAAGGCTCTCAACCCGTCACGAATGGCTGCTGTTGCTGATTGTGGCTGTTACTATACGCTGTTGGGACTATTACTATATGCTTGGTGCCGCGATCAAGCCAACTGCAAAAGTTGGACCGAGAACGGTTCGTTCGAATTGGGATCCAGTTCGCATCTCATGGGAAGACATTGCCAAATTGTCTGGCGAGGGAGTTCAGAGCAGCATGTCTCGCAATGCCATCGTGCCGACATAAAAGGACCGTGACGCCGGCGGGCCGATGCTCAAGGCGTCGCGCGCTTCTTCGCCTGGATCAGGCGTAACAGACGATTGGCCAAAGATGTCGAAGCGACCATCAAATCAGCAAGAGCATTCCTTTACGCCGCCTCTATCATGCTGATCATCAGACGCCTCGCACGAGCAGCATGAATTCGCGGATGGCCTCTTGATCGTCCGCCCGTCTTTCATTGCGACAACACGATCAGCCAATCGCTCCAAAAAAGCGCTGTCGTGGCTGACGATCAGGACGGCGGAACCGGCTTCGGCGGCAGTGCGCAGAAGATTGCTGACGCGCCAGGTGGAGAGACTGTCGAGGGCGCTGGTGGGTTCGTCTGCGACGATCAGCGGTGGGCCTTTAAGAGTCGCGCGCGCAATGGCAACACGTTGACATTGGCCGACCGAGAGTTCCGATGGCTGTGCCTCCGGGTCACACTCGCCAAGGCCGACCGAGGCCATGGCCATGACGGCCTTTGCCCGGCGGTCCGCTTTTGAAAGTCTCGCTTCGCCCGGAGCCGTGAGGGGTTCGGAGATGGAGCGCCAGACGGACCAATGGGGCACCAAGCTCCCGACCGGATCCTGGAAAATCGGCAGAATGGACCCAGGTGGCGTGAGAGCGTCGGACCGCCAGATCGTTCCGCTCGCGGGTGTTTCAATGCCCATCACCAGCCGCAGCAAAGTGGATTTGCCGCAGCCGGAAGGGCCCTGCAAGCCGACGATTTCACCGGCCTTTATCTCAAGATCCGCGGATTTGAGTGCTTGCACCTTGCCGTGGTTATAAGTCGTGGAGACGTCGTTCAACGTCAGCAACCGTTCTGACGAGGCTGGCTTCTGTCGTTTTGGCAGAGGCCTGAGAGCTTCAAGAAGGCGTTTGGTTTCCGGATGGCGGGCATTTTCCCTCAAGGCTCGCGGTGCACCTCGTTCGACGATGCGTCCCCCCTGCAAAACCGCCACCTCGTCCGCGTTCTTCAAGACAAGGTCAATGTCATGGCTGATCAAAAGCACGGCGCAGCCCAGGGTACGCAGGCTGTCGAGCACGGATTGGGCGCGCTCGGCGTCAAGGGCGCTTGTCGGTTCGTCGGCGATTATCAGCGGCGGGGCAAGCCCGCTGGCGGCCGCGATGCTGGCCCTTTGAAGCATGCCGCCACTCCAGGTGTGCGGATGCTGCGCCATCTTCACTGTCGCTTCAGGCACCCCGAGGGACGTCAGGCGGGTGCTGATGTTTTGCCAACTGGTTGTCAGCTCATGACAGCGCCAGGCTTCGGCCACATGGTCACGGACGGGCCGCAGCGGGTCGCAGGTCGACCATGGATCCTGGGCGACGAACCCAACTTCCCGTCCCCGAACGCTGCGCCAGCGCTCGGGCGTTGCGGAAGACATATCCTGGCTGCCGAGCGTGAGCTTTCCCGAGATACGGGTGCTGCGCGCATGAAGCCCCATCAGGGCCCGGGCAATGGTGGATTTGCCTTCCCCCGACCTGCCCAGCAGCGCAAAACATGTGTCCGGCCGCACGGCAAACGAAATGCCGTTCACCGGGGTCATGCCGTCCGGATAGGTCACAGTGAGGTTTTCGCATGCCAGCACCGGGGTCATTCGCCATCTCCGATTGCCGCGATGTCACGCAAGGCGTTTCCAACCAGATTGGCCGACAGGACAGAGAGGAAAATCAGCCCGGCGGGCGCGATCAGCAGCCAGGGCGCGAGGGAGAAATAGAGCCGGGATTCGGCAAGCAAGGCCCCCCATTCAGCATGGGGCGGCTGAACGCCAAGACCCAGGAAGGAGAACCCGGAAATGGCACCGATCATACCGCCAAGGGCGAGACTGGCAACGATGCCGACCTGAAGCGCGACACCGGGCAGGATATGGCCCGATATGATGCGCCAGCGGGGAATGCCGGCCATTTGGGCTACGATCACATGCGGTTTTTTACCGGCTGACAGCGCAAGGGAGCGCGACAGGCGCGCATACCAGGCCCAATCCGCGATGATGAGCGCGATCAGGAGATTGACGAAGCCGGGCCCCAAGAGCCCAAGGACGGCAAAGGCCAAAACCAGACCCGGCAGGGTCATGGCGATATCCGTCAGGCGCATCAACAGCGCGTCGGTCACGCCGCCTGCAAGGCCCGCAAGGCAGCCGATGGCCAGACCGATCAGGAACACGGCGCCGAGCACGAGGCCGGCGGCTCCGATGGAGCGATGCGCCCCGTCCATGGTCCGGCTGAGAAGATCGCGTCCGGTCGCATCCGTGCCGAAGGGATTGTCGAGGCTGGGAGGCTGCAGCGCCTTCAAATAGTCCGACACATCTGGGGCGTGTGGCGTCCAGAAGGCGCCAAGGATCGCGAAGATGATCAGAGCCAGACCGATCAACAGCCCGGCACGAC
>NZ_CFHWAF010000168.1:5641-8461 GCF_984452065.1 Hoeflea sp.
CACGACCCGAACCGTGGCGCCACAAGCGGGTCAGCAGGCGCCGGTCCGTGGTGCGAATGTCTGCGGTGGGCCGGGTGATGTTGAGCATGTTCATGGGGCTTGCTGCCTCAGCCTGGGGTCGATCAGGATCGCGATCAGGTCAATCAGAAGAGCCGCCGAGACGTAAGACAGCGCTGCGATCAGGACATAGGCCTGGATGACCGGGTAATTCCGCGCCGAGAGCGCTTCGAGCAGAAAAGCGCCAAGGCCAGGCCAGGTGAAAATGGCTTCAATGAGCGGCGCACCGCCAATCAATGCACCGACGCTGATGCCGATCGCGGTCAAGAACGGCAGAAAGGCATTCGGAAGGGCATGGCGAATCAGGATCCGGCGCTCTGATGCGCCGCGTGCGCGTGAAACATTCGCATAGCCGCTCGCCATGGCTTCCAGCAGGCCTGCGCGCAGCAACTGGGTCCAACTGGCAGCGCGGTCCAGCCCGATGATGAAGGCGGGGATCAAGGCGGCTTTCCATGTGGCATCCGCGAGCACCTGCCCCATCTGAAAGCCGACGACGACAAAGGTCAGGGCGAGCAGCGCGAAGACGAAGGTGGGAAGGGCCGCGCCGATCTGGGTGTAAATCTGGATCAGCCGATCTGGCCAACGGTCCCGGTAACCCGCGGCGATCAGGGCGAAAAGAAGCGACAGGACCGCGGAAAAGACCAGCGCCATGCCCAACAGCATGACGGTGGCCGGCAATCGCTCCATGATTTCCTGGGTCACCGGGGCCCGGCTGGTAAAACTCTGGCCGAGGTCGCCTTGAAGCACCTGGCCAACCCAGTCGAAAAACTGGATGTGGAGCGGATTGTTGAGGCCGAGCTCTTCCCGCGTTGCGGCAATTTCCGCCGCACTCGGGTGGTCAACACCGCGCGCCAGCAACACCCTTGTGGCGACATCGCCGGGCGCAAGCGGCAGCAGCGCCCAGACGATGACCGTTGCTGCAAAGGCGGTGATCAGCGCTTGGGCAATGCGGGAAAACGCGGCAGCAAACAGGCCGCCGCGTCTCAATTGTTTAATCCGGCTGATCACTTGTTCGGAGCCGTGTCCCATTTGATGTGGTTCCAGGCAACGGCCGGAACATAGTCGGACCAGGCGTCACTCACCAGGGCGCGTTCTTTCAGGATCGTCAGGTTGAAGATGTAGGGATCGTCTTCAGCAACGATGGTCTGGATTTCGCGCAGCATGTCGTAGCGCCGCTCCTCGTCCACGGTCACGTCCAGAGCGGTGATCAGGTCCTGGACCCTGTCGTTGCAATAACCACCATAGTTCCGGTCACCGTCACAGGAGACATACCGGTTGAGGAAGCCGCTGACCGATCCGACGGTCGCCGTGCCGGTTGCCGACAGGGCCAGATCCCACTCGACCAGGTCGTTCATCGCCGCTTCGCGCACACTGTCGACGGAGACGACTTTCGACGCGACGCCGATCTCGGCGAGATAGGACTGCATGGCGTTTGAGAGCGGAACCAGGTCCGGCTGTTGCGGATAGATCATGATGGTGATCGACAGGGTTTCGCCATCCCGCTTGCGCCTATCGCCGTCGCGAACCCATCCGGCGGCGTCGAGGAGCGCGTTGGCGTCCTCAACATCGTACCGGTAGTTTTTAAGCGCATAGGGGAAGTTCGGATTGTAAAGCCCTGTTGCGGGCGCTTTGGCTCCGTGGAAGACCGTATTGGCGATTTCCTCGTAATTCATCGCCAGCATGACGGCGCGGCGAACGGCCTTTTCTTCAAACGTACCGTTTGTCACGTCCATAAAGCCGACAAACCCGCCGGTGGAAAGCGGTCCAAGCGCGAGGTTCAGGTTCGGTGTCGCCTTGAAGACCGGCGCGGCTGCAACCGGCGGATAGAGCGCAATGTCGACTTCGCCGTTTTGAACCGCCAGGATACGGGCATTGACGTCCGAAACGAAACGCAATTCGACGCCCGCCATGGCCGGTTTGCCTTGCCAGTAATCGTCATAGCGCTCGGCAACCATGCGCCGATCGTCGAGGCTGACCAGTTTGTAAGGGCCGGTGTGGATGCCCGCGCCCTCCAGGGCCTCGAAATTTTCACCTGCCGCAAGAACCGGTTCCACGTCGATGATCATCAGCCGGTTTTCATGCGCCAGGATATTCGGCAGTTCGGGAACCGGCACCCCGGTGGTGACGGTGATTTCACGGTCACCGGTCTGGGTGAATTTGGCTTTTGCGGGCAGAACCGACCGCGTGCCGCTGTTGCGCTTACGATGGTAGTCAATGGCCGCCAAAGCGGCCGGAACATCCATGGCCTTGCCATTCTGGAAAGTGACGCCGTCGCGGATGGTGATGACCCAGGTGGTCTCGTCCTTTCGCTCCAGGCTTTCGGCCAGCCAGGGCGTGATGTTGCCATCCGGCTGGAACTTCATCAGAAGTTCGCCCTGTCCGAATTCCTGCATCCAGAAGCCCTGTTTCACGGGGTCCATGGAACGGATCTGGAAGCTGGTTGCCATGTTGATGATATCGTCTGCAACGGCCGGTACAGCTGCCAGCGCCAATGCGCTTCCAAGTGCAAGGGATTTGACGTTCATGCTGTTTCCTTTCGAGGTGAAGCGTTTGCACGGGACAGCCGCGCGGTGTGAAACTTGAGATCTTCCGCGGTTCCGCCCTCCACCGGAACCTCCCGCACGAAACGGCGCGTTGCGGCGATGTGCGGCAGCCGGCACTGCGCCCCATGAGGATACAGCGCCAGAACCGGACCTTTGTTGCAGGGGTAGCCGACTGCGCTGAATGGAAGGTCGCTATAGTGGCGATTGCCCAGAAATCCGG
>NZ_CFHWAF010000169.1:0-8454 GCF_984452065.1 Hoeflea sp.
GGAACATGCGCGTGGCTATGTGACGGGCGGAACGCTGTTCGAGGAGATGGGATTCTACCACATTGGCCCCATCGACGGTCACAGTTTCGATCATCTGCTGCCGGTGCTGCGCAATGTGCGCGACAACGCGCAGGGCCCGGTGCTGATCCATGTGGTCACGCAAAAGGGCAAGGGTTATGCGCCGGCGGAAGCCGCGGCCGACAAATATCACGGCGTGTCCAAGTTCGACGTCATCACCGGGACGCAGGCCAAGGCGCCGCCGAATGCGCCGAGCTACACAAAAGTCTTCGCCGACGCGCTGATCACCGAAGCCGACCATGACGACAAGATCGTCGGCATAACCGCCGCCATGCCGTCAGGCACGGGCCTCGACACGTTCATGCAGGTTCATCCGGACCGCTGTTTCGACGTCGGCATTGCGGAACAACATGCGGTGACATTTGCCGCCGGCCTTGCCTCGGAGGGTTACAAACCCTTTGCGGCCATCTATTCGACCTTCCTGCAGCGTGCCTACGACCAGGTGGTCCACGATGTCGCCATTCAGGGCCTGCCGGTCCGCTTTCCGATCGACCGCGCCGGCTTTGTCGGCGCCGACGGTCCGACCCATGCCGGATCCTTCGACACGGCCTATCTTGCGACCCTGCCCGGCTTCGTCGTCATGGCCGCGGCGGACGAGGCGGAACTCAAACACATGGTCCGCACCGCCGCCGCCTATGGCGGCGGACCGATCGCGTTCCGCTATCCGCGCGGCGAAGGCGTCGGCGTCGATCTGCCCGAGCGCGGCTCGGTGCTGGAGATCGGCAAGGGGCGAATGGTCAAGGATGGCGGCAAGATTGCGATCCTGTCATATGGAACGCGCCTTGCCGAGTGCATGCTCGCCGCGGAGGACCTCGATGCGGCCGGGCTGCCGGCCACGGTCGCGGATGCCCGTTTTGCAAAGCCCCTCGACCGCGACCTTATCCGGCAACTGGCGCAGCACCATGAGGTTCTGATCACCGTCGAAGAAGGGTCTGTCGGCGGCTTCGGCTCGCATGTCATGCAGTTCCTGTCCCATGAGGGACTGCTTGAGAGCGGCCTGAAGTTCAGGCCGCTGATCATGCCCGATCATTTCATGGAGCAGGCAAAGCCCGAAGCCATGTACGCCCATGCGGGGCTCGACCGCCGCGGCATTGTCGAAACGGCCTTCAGGGCGCTCGGCGCCGAGGACCTTATCGCAAGTATCCGCGCATCGGGCGCACCACGCTGAAACCCCGCCGCCGAACGGCCTTCTTCTGTTTTCTGTTCTCCTGGGTGGAACTGATCCTCGCCAATGCGCTGACGACCGTGGAGGCCAAGCCGGCCGGCGTTGTCATGCGGCCTGCCTCGCCGCTCGGCGGCGTTCATATCGGCATATCCGCCGCCGCCAGCGTGCTTATGCTCCTGCCCGGCATCGCTCTCGTATGGGCCCCGCGGCGGCACCTTGCCCGCGGTTTCTCGCTTGGACGGATTTCCTGGAGCAGACCGCAGGCAAAGCGGATGATTGTGGTTGTGCGGAACCGTAACAAAGCGATATGTGTGCCTGACGAAGCGATGCCCCCGCTTTTCACCAGGACATAAAGGAATAACCGATGATCGTCATGGAACAGCCATCCGCGTTGCGGCTGTTTGTCGTCATGCAGGGGTCGGTCGTGCCGCGCATTATCGGCAAGATCATCGGCGTCGCATTGCTCTCCGCCCTGATCCTGCTGGTGGATCTGCACCTGGTCCGCCTGCCGCATGTGTCGATCGCCGCCATGGGTGTTTTCGGAATTGCGCTGTCGCTGTTTCTGGGCTTTCGCAACAATGCCGCCTATGACCGCTGGTGGGAGGCGCGGCAGCTCTGGGGCTCGATCATTGGCGACGTACGAAGCCTCGCCCGGCACCTGGAGATCTTCGCGCATCTCAAGGCGGAGCGCGAACACATCCTCTGCGAGACGGCCGCCTTTGCGCATCTGCTTCGCGGCAGCCTGCGCGGCGATGACGTCGGCAACGTCGTCAAAGACTGGGCCGGCGAAGAACCGGCGGGCAGGTTCATGTCGAAGAAAAATCCGCCCGATGCGGCGCTGAGGTCGATTGGCGCGCGGATCGGGGCATCCGGGCATGGCGCTACGGATAACGGTTTCGCTCAAATGACCATCGCACAGACACTCTCGGCGCTGGGCATGGCGCAGGCCGGCTGCGAGCGCATTGCCACAACGCCCCTGCCCTTCGTCTATTCGCTGCTGGTGCGGCGCACCACCTATCTCTATTGCTTCCTCTTACCCTTCGCGCTGATCGAATCGACCGGTTGGTTCACACCGGTCTTCGCTGCGGTCGTCGCCTATGTTTTCTTCGGCCTTCAGGCCGTCACCAACGAACTGGAGCGCCCGTTCGCCAATGTGCAGAACGGTCTGCCGCTCGATGCGATGTGCCGGGTGATCGACATTTCGGTCGCCGAAGCGCTCGGCCGCGAACCGCCCGAGCCGCTGGCGCCGAAGAACAGCGTGCTGTCCTGAACACCGGCTCTCATAAATGACTTGCCTCGCGTCCGTACAGCCGTCATGACAGGCCATGAACAGGGCAGGCAAATCCAGCGCACAAAAGCTCCGGCTTGACGTTCTTCTCAGCGAGAACGGACATTTCGACACCCGCGCGCGGGCGCGTGACGCCGTGTTGCGCGGCGCCGTGGAGGTGGACGGCGCCGTCTGCACCAAGCCCGGCATCAGGCTCGGCCGCGACGCGGCGATCCGGGTTGCGGACCCCGCCGGCGGCTATGTTTCGCGCGCGGCGCTCAAGCTGATTGCCGGTCTTGATCATTTCGGTTTCGATCCCGAGGGGCGCAATGCGCTCGATATCGGCGCCTCGACCGGCGGCTTCTCGCAGGTCCTTCTCGAACGCGGCGCCGCCCATGTGACGGCCATCGATGTGGGGCATGGCCAGCTTCACCCTTCGCTTGCGGAGGATGAACGCCTTTCAAACCTGGAGGGCATCAATGCGCGCAACCTGAGCCGGGAAGCGATCGGCGACAGGCCGGTTGAGGCGGTGGTGAGCGATGTGAGCTTCATATCGCTGAAACTGGCCCTGCCGCCGGCCCTTTCCATGGCGGAGACGACAAGCTTTTGCGTGCTTCTCGTCAAGCCCCAATTCGAGGCCGGAAAGGACGCGCTCGGCAAAGGCGGGATACTCAAGGACCCCGATCTTGGCCGCAGGATTGCCGGCGATCTGTCTGAATGGCTTGACGCCCAGCCCGGCTGGCACAGCCGTGGCATCTGTCCGTCACCGATCAGCGGCGCGGACGGCAACCGGGAGTTCCTGCTGGGAGGTGTTCGCGCTTGAGCAGTCTCACGGTCACGATCGAAAGCATCGGCGCGCAGGGCGACGGGATCGCCACGGTCGGCGCGAAGCCGGTCTATGTGGGCTTCGGCCTGCCGGGCGAGACGGTGACGATCGAGCCGGACGGGCCTAAAGGGCGGCTTGTGACGATCGACATAGCTTCAAAGGAGCGCGTTGAACCGCCCTGCCGGCACTTCGGGCCGCAGGGCGATCGCTGCGGCGGCTGCACGTTGCAGCATTTCGAAACCGGCGCCTATCGCCGCTGGAAATCCGGCCTTGTCGCAAGCGCTCTGGCGGCGCGCGGCATCGATGCGGATATTTCGGACATGATCCCCTGTGCGCCGGGCGAGCGCCGGCGCGCCGTCTTTGCGGCCCGGGCGATCAGGGGCCGGACCCTTTTCGGCTTCCACGAGGCCGGCACGCACCGTATCGTCGACATCGCCGATTGCAGCGTTCTCAGCGGCAGGATTGTCGGCGCGCTGGCGGATCTCAGGATGCTGGCGGGGCTCTTTGCAGGCGCCGGCAAACCGGTACGGATGACGGTTCTTGAAACCCTGACCGGTCTCGACGTCGCGGTGACAGGAGTTTCAAAACTGCCGGAGAAACAGCGCCGGCAGGCGATCGACATGGCGTTGGGTCATGGCTTTGCCCGCCTCTGTCTCGGCGCGGAGACCCTGATCGAGGCGCGCAGACCGACGCTGCAGTTCGCCGGCATCGACGTTGTTGCGCCGCCGGGCGGCTTTGTTCAGGCAAGCCTCAGAGCGCAGGAACGGATGATCGCGATCGTCACAGCCCATTTGGAGGGAGCGAAAACCGTCGCGGACCTTTTTTGCGGCAGCGGCACGTTCAGCCTGGCGCTGGCGCGCCAGTCGGCGGTTGTGGCCGTGGAAAACAGTGCCCCTGCCCTTGCGGCGCTGGACTATGCGGCACGCCACACGCGAGGGCTGAAGCCTTTGCGCAGCGAACGCCGCGATCTGTTCAGGCGCCCCATGATGGCGGCGGAACTGAAGAAGACCGACGCAGTGGTGTTCGACCCGCCGCGTGCCGGAGCCCAGGCTCAAGCAAGAGAGCTGGCCGCCTCCAAGGTCGAAAAGATTGCCGCCGTCTCATGCAACCCGGCGACGCTGGCGCGCGATCTTCGCATTCTCGTTGACGGCGGCTTCCGTCTGCGGTCGGTCACACCGATCGACCAGTTCTTATGGTCGCCGCATGTCGAGGCGATCGCCCTGCTTGAACGCTAAGTTTCGTCAGGCGCTTTTCTTGCGTGCAAGAAATGCCTCAAAGGCCGCACGCGCTTCGGGCGAAGTCAGCCGCTCACCGAAAAGCGCCAATTCCTCTTCGATCCGCGCAACGAGATCCGTCCGGTCGCCCCGGCGCAGAAGATCGCGGGCGATCTGCATGGCCTGCGGCGGCTTCGATGCGATATCAGCCGCGGCGGCGAGCGTCGCGCTCTCAAGCTCGGCTTCGGGAACCACCTTGTAGATCAGTCCGGCATCGCGGGCCTCTTCGCCGGAGAAGCCGACACCGGCGGCCAACATGGCAAAGGCCTGCTGGTGTCCCATCACCATCGGGCCCAGCAGGCTTGAACCGGCCTCCGGCAGCAGGGCGAGATCGACAAAAGGCGTTCTGAACTCGGAACGCGGCGAAGCGAAGGTCAGATCGCAATGGAAATGCATGGTCGTGCCGATTCCAATGGCAAGGCCGTCGACGCCCGACACCATGGGCTTCTTGACCGTCGCGAGGGCTTTCAAAAACTGACCGACATCGCCCTCACCGATGCGGCCGTTGACGGCGTAGGACAGAAAGTCCTGCATGTCGTTTCCGGCAGTAAAACATCCTTGCGTGCCGAGGAACACATGGGCGCACACATCATCGTCGGCATCGCCCGAACGCATGGCCTCGACCATGAGCCTGTACATGTCCTGGGTCAGCGCGTTCATCTTGTCCGGGCGGTTAAACCGGATGATCTGAACCCCGGGCAGATCGTCCGGCCGTTCAACGATAATATGGTCGCTCAAAACACTCTCCTGTTGGCTCATTCCCGGATATCTATTTCAGCCAAGCGCGCTGCGCGCCTGTTCAAGGCTGGAGGCACCCTCGGTCACCGCTTCCCTCAGCGCCGAGGTTTCTCCAAGAAGGTTCTCGGCAAAGAAACGGCAAACGGCGATGCGTGCGGCATCGCCATCGGCCGGCGTCTCGACCAGGGCGCCCTTGGCAAGGTATACGGCCCCGGACGCAAGCCCGAACAGCCGCAGATAGGGCGTCGCACCGGCCAGCGCTTCCTTCACCCGCCCGTCCTGCAGCGACTGGAGCAGCCAGTTGGTGGCCGCTTCAAGATCCGCCAGGGCTGTGTCCAACCGGTCGGCCGTCATGCCGAAACCGGGATTGTTCTTGCCGCCGACTTCCGCCGCAACCTCCTTGAGTTCGGCGATGTAGCCCTTGACGTGTTCGCCGCCGGACTGCGGCAGCTTGCGCGTCACCAGATCGATCGCCTGGATGCCGTTGGTGCCCTCGTAGATCGGCGAGATACGGGCGTCACGCAGAAGCCGCGCGGCGCCGGTCTCTTCGATAAAGCCCATGCCGCCATGCACCTGAACGCCCATCGATGCCGCCTCAACGCCGATATCGGTGGAAAAGGCCTTGGCGATCGGCGTCAGAAGGTTTGCGCGCTCGCGCCAGAAATTGGCTTTGTCGCCCTCGCCGCGCTGTTCGGCGCCGTTGGCCATGTCGATCGCATGGGCGCAGCAATAGGAGATCGCCCGGCTCGCTTGCGCCAGCGATTTCATGGTCAGGAGGCTGCGCTGGATATCGGGATGTTCGATGATCGGGCTCATGCCCTTGCCCTGCCAGCCGGGGGCCTTGCCCTGGGTGCGCTCATTGGCATAGTCCAGCGCCTTCTGATAGGCGGCCTCGGCCACCGCGACGCCCTGGATGCCGACGTTCAGGCGGGCATTGTTCATCATGGTGAACATGCAGGCGAGACCGCGATTCTCCTCGCCCACGAGCCAGCCGACGGCGCCCGGCGTATCGCCGAAACGGCCGTCGCCGTAGATCATCGTACAGGTGGGTGAACCGTGAATGCCGAGCTTGTGCTCGACGCTGTGGCAGAAAAGATCGTTGCGGATATCCGGATTGCCATCGGCGTCCGGAATGAACTTCGGAACCAGGAACAGGGAAATCCCCCGGGTTCCGGGTGGTGCGTCCGGCAGGCGTGCGAGCACGAGATGAATGATATTGTCGGAAAAGTCATGCTCGCCATAGGTGATGAAGATCTTCTGGCCGAAGATCCGGTAGGTTCCGTCTCCCACCGGTTCGGCCCGGGTCTTCAGCACGCCGAGATCGGAGCCCGCATGCGGCTCCGTCAGGTTCATGGTTCCGGTCCACACACCCGAGATCAGCTTTTCCAGATAGATATCCTTCAGCGCATCGTCGGCATGCGCTTCGATCGCCTCCACGGCACCCATGGTCAGGAGCGAACACAGGCTGAAAGCCATGGAACTGCCGTTCCACATTTCGTTGGCCGCGACCGACAACATCGTGGGAAGGCCCTGCCCGCCATAATCGGGCGAGCCGGTCAGGCTGTTCCAGCCGCCGGCGATCCAGTTCCGGTAGAGGTCTGCCCAGCCGGCCGGTGTCGTAACGACGGCATTGGCAAGCGGCGTGCCCTTCTCGCCCTCTTCGGCAAGCGGCGCGATCTCCTCGGAGGCAAAGCGGCCCGCTTCGGACAGGATGGCATCCACCAGATCGCCGGACAGATCTTCGAACTGCTCTGCATCCAGGGCCTCCTGGAGGCCGGCGACATATTTGAGCGTGAATGCGATCTCGTCGACAGGTGCGCGGTACATGCCGATCATTCCTCCCCTTTCATCTCCAGCCCGGATTTTTCAAAGTATTGGGTGCATCGGCCCCAGGAATCTGAGAAACCTTTTTTGCAACAAACAGTTACCAGTTTCAAGGACGGGGTCTGATGCAAACACACTGTATCTGTGAACAATTCGAATTTGAAGGCTTCGACGGGCGTAAATGTGAAGCGGCGGGCTGTGCGTCATGGGATGGAGGCGCGCGGACTGAGCGAGCGTCGGGCGTGCCGGCTGGCAAAGTTGGACTGTTCCACGTTCCAGTATCGCAAGCGGCCAGACAACGATCGGGATCTGAGGCGTCGGCTACGTGAACTGGCCAATGAGCGGCGCCGGTTCGGCTACCGAAGGATGCGGGCCACTGTTGCCCGTGACAGGCCGGTCTCAGCGGCGATCCGGTCATAGATGCGCTTGTCGCGGCGCAACGCCACAACCCGCGCCTCGATTGCGGCCGATGTGCGTGATGGACTGGAAAGCGGGCGCGAGGAAGCACCCTTGAGGCCACAAAGGCCAAACTGGCGGTAGCGCTGACGCCATTTGTAGACCGTGCGCACGCTGACCCCCATGGCGCCAGCCACGTCGCAAGCATGTTCTCCAGGCTCAAGGCGGCCGATCAATATCTCTCGACCTTTCGGTGTCAAACGGGCATTGTTGTGAATGTTCATTCGGTCCCTCTCCTGATCACTGATCGTTTTGCAACTTCAGCTTTTCAGATCGGGATCAAGGGAACAGTCTCGTGAGAAATCACATCTATAACAGGTAAAGCAATCATGTCCGGCGCGATGGGGTTTCCGGCCTTCGCGGCTTCCTCCCACAAGTCGATCGCCTTGATTTTGTCCTGGCGTACACCTCCTTCACCGTTGTAATAACAGAGGCCCAGTACGACCATCGCGCCGGTGTGTCCACGAGCCGCGGCTTTCTGCCACAAGTCGATCGCCTTGGCTTGGTCCTGGCGTAGACAACCGGTACCTAAGAAATACCAGATGCCCGCGTAGACCATCTCGGGGGGTTTTCCACGAGCCGCCAATACCTGCCACAAGACGACTTTCATGTCTTTGTCCAGTTCTACGGCTCTCTGCCACAAGTCGATTGCCTTGTCTTCGTCCTCGCGTACACCTCCTTCACCGTGGTAATAACAGAGGCCCAGTACGGCCATCGCGTAGGGGTCTCCGGCCTCCACCTTTTCCTCTAACAAATAGACGGGCGTATCCTCCTTCCAACGGCCTTTCAGTAACTCCAACGAATCCTTGATTCTGCCGTCCAGATC
>NZ_CFHWAF010000170.1:0-6040 GCF_984452065.1 Hoeflea sp.
GCCGGGCTGGCGCATGGGATTTGCCGTCGGCAACGAACGGCTCATCGCAGCGCTCTCACGGGTCAAGTCCTATCTCGACTACGGCGCCTTTACGCCGATCCAGGTTGCCGCGACCACGGCGCTGAACGGTGACGGCACGGATATCGAGATGGTTCGCAACACCTACCGCAACCGCCGCGATGTCATGGTGGAGGCGTTTTCCAATGCGGGCTGGGAGGTGCCGGCGCCGCAGGCGACCATGTTTGCGTGGGCGCCGCTGCCCGAACGCTTCCGTGATATCGGCTCGCTCGAATTTTCCAAGCTGCTGATCGAAAAGGCCGATGTGGCCGTCGCGCCCGGCATCGGATTCGGCGAATATGGCGATGACTATGTGCGGATCGCGCTTGTCGAGAACGAACACAGGATCCGGCAGGCCGCCCGCAATATCAAACGTTTCCTTGCGTCAGGCGATGAAAGCATGCAAAACGTCGTCCGGCTGAATACTCGGCGATAAACACTATCGTTCTATCTCTTTCGCGGCGGGCTCCGACGTCCTGACCGCGATATTGGACAACTGGATCGCATAGATATGGCAGATGCCCTCAAGATCGGCATTGCGGGCCTTGGAACCGTTGGCGTATCGCTGGCCCGCATCCTCAAAAGCCGGCACAACAAGCTCGCCGACATCTGCGGCAGGCCGGTCGAGATCGTCGCGGTCAGCGCGCGCGACCCGAACAAGGACCGGGGCGTCGACCTTTCCGGTGCGACATTCTATGCCGATCCCGTAGCGCTCGCCCGCGAGGCCGACATCGATGTGTTTGTCGAATTGATGGGAGGCGAGGGCGATCCGGCGCTCAGCGCGGTTCGGGAGGCGCTTTCGCGCGGCTGCCATGCCGTGACCGCCAACAAGGCGCTTCTGGCCCGCCACGGCGTGGATCTGGCCCGCATTGCCGAGGACAAGGGCGTCCTGCTTAATTTCGAGGCGGCCGTCGCCGGCGGGATCCCGGTGATCAAAGCCATGCGGGAATCGCTGACGGGCAACGGCATTACGCGCGTTTTCGGCATATTGAACGGGACCTGCAATTACATCCTGACCGAGATGGAACGGTGCGGGCTTTCCTTCGAGGACTGCCTGAAGGAAGCGCAAAGGCTTGGATATGCCGAAGCCGATCCGACCTTCGACGTGGAAGGCAACGACACCGCCCACAAGCTGGCGATTTTGACGAGCCTTGCCTTCGGCACGCAAATCGCGCCGGATGACATTTATCTGGAAGGCATATCGAACATCACCATCGAGGATATTCGCGCCGCCGCCGATCTCGGTTTTCGCATCAAACTGCTGGGTGTCGCGCAGCGCACCGATTCGGGGATCGAGCAACGGGTTCACCCGACGATGGTGCCGAAGGATTCCGTCATCGCTCAGGTCGACGGGGTGACCAACGCCGTGGCCATCGATGCCGACGTTCTGGGCGAGTTGATGATGTCCGGTCCGGGGGCCGGCGGAGACGCCACGGCGTCCGCCGTGATGGGCGATATCGCCGACATTGCCAAAGCCCGGCCGGGTCATCAGCATGGGCCGGTTCTCGGGCGTCCGGCCATTCACCTCGAAACCTATGAACGCGCGCGCATGCGCAGCCACGAGGGCGGATATTTCATCCGGCTGACCGTCGAGGACCGGACCGGCGTGTTCGCCAGTCTTGCGGGTCACATGTCGGACAACGATATCTCACTGGAATCCATCGTTCAGCGGCCCGGTGAGCACGGCGGCAACGGTGACAGGAAAACCGTGATCCTGGTCACCCATGCGACCATGGAGGCATCGGTCCGGCGGGCGGTCGAGGCGATCTCGGCAGACGGCTATCTTGTCGGCACGCCGCAGGTCATCCGAATTGAACGGCCCGGGAGCTGACAATCCCTCACCGGATACCGTTTGAAGGCTGGCGAGGTTACCTTGCGTACGTTCGACGGTGGCGCAGGAGATTGCCGCACGGCTGCGGAAACTCGGCCAGGAACTGCGTGCCGTTGATGCCGCTCAATAGTGTGCGTCCTAAGGCGTTCTGGAGAAAGCACTAATCGATTTAGTCGTGCGCAAGTGCGGGCGAACGTCAAAATAGCCGCGCAAATCGGCTGGGCGGCGTTGCAAATCGTCCCGTCATCGGGCTATCAGGGCCGCAATCGGCAACAACAGGATCAGCACACATGGCGACCAAATCCGGCGCGGAAAGCAACCTCGACCGCATTCTTACCCTTGAGATTGTGCGGGTGACCGAACGGGCCGCCGTTGCCGCGGCACGGTTGCGTGGACGCGGTGACGAGAAGGAGGCGGACCAGGTGGCCGTGGACGCCATGCGTCAGGAACTGAACAAGCTTCCGTTTCAGGGGCGGGTCGTGATCGGCGAGGGTGAACGGGACGAAGCGCCGATGCTCTATATCGGTGAGGAAGTCGGCATCGGCAAAGGCCCGAAAGTGGACATTGCGCTCGATCCGCTGGAGGGGACGACGATCTGCGCGAAGAACCTTCCGAACTCGCTTGCCGTGATCGCCGTTGCCGAGAAGGACAGCCTTCTTTACGCGCCGGATGTCTATATGGAGAAGATCGCCATCGGGCCCGGATTTCCGGACGGCACGGTGTCGCTCGATGCGACGCCCAGCGACAACATCAACGCGGTTGCAAAGGCCAGGGGCGTGAAGGTCGGCGACGTCACGGCCTGTATCCTCGACCGCCCGCGTCATGCCCGGATGATCGAGGAAGTACGTTCCACGGGGGCAGCCATCCGGCTGATCGGGGACGGGGACGTTGCCGGCGTCATTCACACGACCGATCCGGACGAAACGGGCATCGATATCTATATGGGCATCGGCGGTGCGCCCGAGGGCGTGCTCGCGGCGGCGGCGCTGCGCTGTATCGGCGGGCAGATGCAGGGGCGCCTTCAGCTCAACACGGACGAGAAGATCGCACGCGCCAGGACGATGGGGATCGACGATCCGACGAAGGTCTACTCCATGGAGGAAATGGCGAGCGGAGATGTCGTCTTCGCGGCAACCGGTGTGACCGACGGCAACATGCTCGGCGGTGTGCGCTTCACGCGCGATGCGATCGTCACGCATACGATCGTCATGCGGTCATCGTCCCGCACGGTTCGCGAGATCAAGGCACGCCATCAGGACCTCGGCAAGTTCGGCTGACCCTTTAGCGGGCGGGCGTGCAAGCAAGGCGGGGTTATGGCGAGTAACCAATCGGCCTGATAGGCTTCGGGCAATGCGGAGAGGAGTGCGTGGACGCGAAGGCGGACATAAACCGGCAACCGGCGTTTCTGGACGTTGAATCATCGCTGACCGGGCAGCGCTGGGTGCAGCGGCTCGATCAGGCCGGCCTCAATCGCGCGCTGGCAATCTCCCAGTCCCACGGAATTTCGGATCTGGTGTCGCGTGTGCTGGCCGGCCGCGGGATCGACCCGGCCGAGGCGCAATCTTTTCTCACACCGACCGTACGCGAGCTGATGCCCGATCCGTCCAGCCTGCAGGACATGGCGGCGGCGGCCGGTCGGCTGGCCGACGCCGTGTCCTATGGTGAGCGTGTTGCCGTTTTCGGCGATTACGATGTGGATGGCGCAGCGTCCTCATCGCTGTTGCGCCGGTTTCTCGAGCATTTTTCTACTGACGGCGAGACCTATATTCCTGACCGGATATTCGAGGGGTACGGACCGAACCCGGCAGCCATCGACGAACTGATCGACCGTGGCGCGGGGCTGATCGTGACGGTCGATTGCGGCTCGACCAGCCTTGCCGCGCTGGAGCGGGCCAAAGAGCGCGGTGTTGATGTGGTCGTGGTCGATCACCACCAGGTCGGCGCGGACCGGCCGCCCTGTGTCGCGCTGGTCAATCCGAACCGCGACGACGATCTTTCGGGGCAGGGGCATTTATGCGCAACGGGGCTGGTGTTTCTGCTGCTTGTCGCCACCCTGCGTGTCTTGCGCCAGCGCGGCGATGCTCGTGCGGAGAAAATCGACCTCTTGTCGCTGCTCGATCTTGTCGCGCTCGCCACCGTCTGTGATGTCGTGCCGCTCAAGGGCCTGAACCGGGCATTTGTGGTGAAGGGGCTGCTGGCCGCGCGCCACATGGGAAATCCGGGCCTTGCGGCGCTCATGCGCGTCGCCGGTGTCGACGGTCCCGTCACGCCCTATCACCTCGGCTATCTCGTCGGGCCGCGGATCAACGCAGGCGGCCGGATCGGAGACGCGGCGCTTGGAAGCCGGCTTCTTACTTTGAACGATGCAACTGAAGCGCAGGATATCGCCGAGACGCTGAACCGGCTCAATCAGGAACGTCAGGCGATGGAGCGGGCTGTCCTCGAACAGGCCGAGGCCGAGGCGCTCGCCGAAATCGGTGAAGGCGACGGGCCCGCCGTGATCGTCACCGAGGCCGAAGGCTGGCATCCGGGCGTCGTCGGCATTGTCGCGGCGAGGCTGAAGGAGAAGTTCCGCCGTCCGGCCTTTGCCATCGCGTTCGATCCGTCCGGAAAGGGCAGCGGCTCGGGACGGTCGATCGCCGGCTTCGATCTCGGGCGCATGGTGCGTGAAGCGGTGGACCGCGGGCTCGCCACGAAGGGCGGCGGGCATGCGATGGCGGCCGGCCTCAGTGTTGAACGCGATCGCCTTGGCGCGCTGCGCAGCTTCTTTGAAGAAAGCGCCGGCCCGGCGGTGAGCGCGTTGCGCGATCTCCACTCTATAAAGATAGATGGCGCCCTGGCGGCGTCCGGCGCGAGTCTCGAACTGATCGACCAGCTTGAGCAGGCGGGACCCTTTGGCGCCGGACACCCGCAGCCGGTGCTCACATTGCCGGATCATCAACTGACCGATGCCCGGGTCGTCGGAACGGATCATGTGAAGCTGCGGTTTGCCGACGCAACCGGCGGCCAGATCGACGCAATCGCTTTCCGTGCCTCGCAGAACCCGATGGGCAAGGCGTTTCTGGAGGGCAGGGGGCAGCGTTTCCATGCCACGGGGATGCTCTCGGTGAACCACTGGCAGGGCAGACGCCGGGTCCAGCTTCGCGTCATGGACGCGGCAAAAGCATGACGGGACTGTAGAGGAAAGGTGGCACGCCCTAGGGGAATCGAACCCCTCTTTCCAGAATGAAAATCTGGCGTCCTAGCCGATAGACGAAGGGCGCGCGGTGGGGGTTATATAGTCAGGTCGCCGTTTTCCCGCAAGCCGGAATTTTGGATTCTTGTAAAAAATGTGACGGTGGTTCCGGTCTCCGGAAAAGAGTGCATTTATCGCCGGTTACAGCCCCAGTTCCAGTCTCTTTTTCTGCCGATGTCGATGTGTACGGATTTGGTGTGGCAGTAGGTTCCGACACCGCCTCTGCCCGGCAGCGAACGCAGAAATTCCGCCAACTGCCATTTGCCCACACCCGCCACCTGAATGTCGGCTGCCTCGCAACTCAAATGACGTGACGCGCTGACGCCGCCGACACGGCGATTGTGCTCGGGCGAGCGGTATCCCGACGTTATGATCACATCGCGTCCGAACCGGTGCCTGACCGCTGCCAGCAGCCAAAGCAGCCTGGGTTTCAGACATGCCGTGTAAACACCGTCATGCTGCCTGCGCAGTCCGTTGGGCGCGAGCCTGGCGAGGCCGGCGGCGGAGGCAACCTTTATGGGATCCTTCTCAGGGGTTTTGCTCTCGTCTGCCGAGAACACCGACCGGTCGCCGGGCTTCGGTGGCGCGGATGTCCCCGATATCGGCGCGAAGGAGAGCGGACCGCTGGCGACGGCTCCACGCGACAGATTGACGGTCCGCGCCGCGCCGGAAAGATCGACGATCCGGCGTTGCGGTTTCGAATGACCGAGCGAATAAAACTGCGGGCCGGGCGGCGCATTCCGCGTCCTGTTTTCGAATGCATTGACGCTCACGGCCGAATCCAGAACCGCACCGCGGACTTCTGCATCCCTTCCGCGCAGATCGCCGTTCGGCGTGACACGCTCTTGCGGGACAGGCTCGCCCGCGGCATGGATTGCCGCAATCGGTTCCGCGGCATGGATTGCCGCAATCGGTTC
>NZ_CFHWAF010000170.1:6140-8249 GCF_984452065.1 Hoeflea sp.
CCGCGGCATGGATTGCCGCAATCGGTTCCGCGGCATGGATTGCCGCAATCGGTTCGGTGTTGCCGCTGCGAACCGCGGCATTCGTCAACAGGTTGAGATCAGGGCTCGTGCCGTCAGTGGAGACGCATGCCGAAAGCAAAGCGCTCGCAATCATCACGAGCGCCGGCATCGTCATCCGCGGACAGTTTGCCAGGAAAACCCCCAATTCGCCTTCATCCCGATGGTCGACATGCACCGTTCGCCTTCCGGCGAACCGCACGCCCATCATGCGTCAGGGGGCTTGTGTCAGACTTGCCGGCCTACCAGGAGCCGGTGTTTTCCATGGAAGCCCACGGCTCCTTTTGCTCGAGCGAACCGCCACGCTGCAGCAACTCGATGGAAATCCCGTCCGGAGATCGTATGAAGGCCATTCTGCCGTCGCGCGGCGGCCTGTTGATCGTCACGCCATTGTCCATGAGCGTCTGGCAGGCCGCATAGATGTCGTCGACCTCATAGGCGAGGTGGCCGAAATTCCGGCCGCCGGTATAGTCTTCCGGATCCCAGTTGTACGTCAGTTCCAGCAGCGGTGCGCTGGCCTTCTCACCGGCGTCCGCATCCTCGGATGCGGCAAGAAAAATCAGAGTGAACCGGCCCGCTTCGCTTTCAATTCTGCGAATTTCCACAAGCCCGAGTTTGTCGCAATAAAAGTCCAGAGATGTGTCGACGTCGTGGACGCGAACCATAGTGTGTAGATAACGCATTGATCTTTCCATGATTTTCAAACCGCCGACAAGATAGTGCAACGGGAGGCGGAAACAAGGCCGGCGGGATTTTGGAACAGTGGCAAACTAGCACTTGCATCACCTTACGTTACCAATGTTATTCTTATGTAAAGAATCAGCGGATGATTCTTCAGGTTCGCGTGTTTGAGAGGCTGGGGTGAATGGGGGACAAATCTCCACACAAGGGTGAGGCAACCCAGGCTGCTTTGTCCAACGAGGCCGTGGATCTGATCGAGATTTCGGGCGTCATCAAATGGTTTGACGTGGCGAAGGGATTCGGCTTCATCATCCCGGACAACGGTATGCCCGATGTGCTCCTGCACGTCACCTGTCTGAGACGCGACGGCTATCAGACCGCGCTCGAAGGAACGCGTGTCGTGTGCGAGATTCAGAAGCGGGAACGCGGTTATCAGGCCTTCCGGATTCTGTCCATGGATCAGTCGACGGCCGTGCATCCATCGCAGCTTCCGCCGGTCCGCACCCATGTTCAGGTGACGCCCACAAGCGGTCTTGAGCGGGCCCTGGTCAAGTGGTTCAACCGCTCAAAGGGTTTCGGTTTCCTGACACGGGGCGATGGCACCGAGGACATCTTCATCCATATGGAGACGTTGCGCCGCTACGGCCTGACCGAGCTCCGGCCCGGGCAGGTCGTCCTGGTGCGGTACGGCGAGGGCGAGAAGGGCCTGATGGCGGCCGAGGTCCATCCGGATATCGATTCCAACTTCCCGAAATCGCACTAATCGCAGCGGCGGGCAGCTTTGCCGTTGCGTGTGTGTGACCACATGTGCAATCTGCGGACATGACAATCCTTCGCGACAGTGGCGCTCTCATGCGCTCATACGCCGTGGCGTTGACGGCCCTGATCCTTCTTGCGTCGGCCGGCTGGGCGCAGGCCCTGATCTCGCAGGACCGTCTGCACGTGGTGACCAAAACCGGCACCTATGATTTCGACGTCGAACTGGCGTTGACGGCATCTGAGCGGGCTGTCGGTCTCATGCACCGCAGCTTCATGGATCAGAATGCCGGCATGCTGTTTCGCTTCGACAGCGTGCAGCCGGTTTTCATGTGGATGAAAAACACGCTGATCCCGCTCGACATGATCTTCATTCGCGCCGATGGCTCGGTTGTCAATATCCATCGCAACGCGCAGCCGCATTCCGAGGCGATCATCGCGTCGGGCGAGCCTGTTCTTTATGTGCTGGAACTCAATGCCGGCATGGTTGACCGGATCGGCCTGGCCCCGGGCGACACGGTGCGTCATCCGGTTATCGACGGAAACCAGAGCATCGGGCGACCATATTGAACCATTTGACCGGCTTATCAGGCCTACTGGCCAGGCGCGATCGCC
>NZ_CFHWAF010000171.1:0-8233 GCF_984452065.1 Hoeflea sp.
TGTTCACCGCACCGCGCGTATGGTGGATGTTCCGTGTCATGGGCGCACCGAACGTCTTCGTGCTCGACGGCGGTTTTGACCGGTGGAAGGCCGATGGCAGGCCGGTAACGGCGGATAGGCCCGAATATGCCCGCGGGACGTTCAAAGCCGCGTTCAAAAAAGAGTGGGTGGCCGATATCGATCAGATGCTGGCCATTGTTGCAAGCGGCGGGGGCCAGATCGCGGATGCGCGCAGCGCCGGACGCTTCACCGGAGAGGAGCCGGAACCGCGCGAGGGCATGCGATCAGGCCATATGCCCGGCGCGAGGAACGTACCCGTCTTTTCGCTCTCCGAGGACGGAAGGCTGAAATCGCTTGAAAACCTGCGCGCAACGCTTGTAAAGGCGGGGATAGATCCGAACGGCCCGGTGGTCACCACCTGCGGCTCCGGCGTGACGGCGGCGGTGATCACGCTCGCCCTGCACTCGCTCGGCAATGAGAACACAAAGCTCTATGACGGCTCCTGGTCGCAATGGGGCGCCCGCGAAGACACACCCGTCGCTACCGGAGAACCCTAATGGCGAAAGGCCACGCGCCGCTCAAAGCGGTCGTCACCTATCTCGAGCAGAAACAGCGCCCGACGCTTTTATGCCCGATGCCAGTCAACCTGCATGTGGCCTTGATGAAGCAGCAGGACATCCCGCTGCATTTCTACCGCTATCTGCAATACCGCACGGGCCGCGAATGGCACTGGGTGGCAAGGCTGCGGCTGAAAGACGACGCGCTTTCCAAAATCGTGCATGCGCCGGCGACATCCATCAACGTCCTCTATCTCAACGGCGCGCCATCAGGCTTCTTCGAGCTTTGCCAGACGGATACCGAAACGGTCAATCTGGAATATTTCGGCCTGATGCCGCATGCCCATGGGCACGGCCTCGGCCGCTGGCTGCTGTCACAGGCACTGGAGGCTGCCTGGGAGGCAAGCCCGCTGAAAGTGACGGTCAACACCTGTACCCTCGATCACCCCGCGGCGCTGCCGCTTTACCAGAAGCTCGGCTTTACCCCGATCGGCCAGAGCGAGACGTTCCTCCACCCTTTGAGCGACAGCGACTTGCTGCAAATGACGAAATCCCCGTGACATGTATCCTGCCGATTGCCTGAATGACGCGTTCATCCTGGCTTCAGCGGCCGGGCTCTGACACTCTGCAAACGCACGGCAGTCGCCCGCCGTCTTTGCATGAAAAAGCCGCCCGACCAGTGCGGGCGGCCTCAAACCGTATCGATTGTTCAATCAGGCGACCTGAAGAACCATCTCCGCCTCGGCAAGGTCGTAACCAAGCGCTTCGGCAACGGGCGCGTTGGTAATGCGGCCGCGGTGTACGTTCAGACCGGCGCGCAGATGCCGGTCCTCGGCAATCGCCTTCAGCCCCTTGTTCGCCAGTTGGAGGCCGTAATGCAATGTCGCATTGTTGAGCGCGTGGGCAGAGGTCACCGGTACGGCGCCCGGCATGTTCGCAACGCAATAGTGAATGATACCGTCAACCTCATAGGTCGGCTCGGAGTGCGTGGTCGGGCGCGAGGTTTCAAAGCAGCCGCCCTGATCGATCGCAACATCGACGATCACGGCACCTTTCCTCATGCCCGAAAGCATGTCGCGGGTGACGAGCTTCGGCGCCGCGGCGCCCGGAATGAGAACCGCGCCGACAACGACATCGGCTGAGAACACTTCGTGCTCAAGCGCCTCGATCGTGGAATAGCGGGTGTGGATACGGCCGTTGAAAATATCGTCCAGTTGGCGAAGTCGCGGGATTGAACGGTCGATGATGGTGACATCCGCGCCAAGGCCGACGGCCATCTTTGCCGCATTGATGCCGACGACGCCGCCGCCGATGACGGTCACCTTGGCCGGCAGCACGCCCGGCACGCCGCCGAGCAGCACGCCGCGCCCGCCACTGGCCTTTTGCAGCGCGGTCGCGCCGGCCTGGATCGAAAGCCGTCCGGCAACTTCCGACATCGGCGCCAGAAGCGGCAGCCCGCCGCGATCGTCGGTCACGGTCTCGTAGGCAACGGCGGTGCAGCCGGATTCGACAAGACCTTTCGTCTGCTCGGGGTCCGGCGCAAGATGCAGATAGGTATAGAGAATTTGGCCTTCGCGCAGCACTGCCCACTCACCCGGCTGCGGTTCCTTGACCTTGACGATCATGTCCGACTGCTCGAACACGTCCTTTGCCGTCGCCACGATCTTCGCGCCGGCAGCCTGATAGACGCCGTCATCGGCGTCGATCGCCACACCGGCACCGGTCTCGACGATGACCTCATGACCATGAGCGACATATTCACGGACCGAACCGGGCGTCAGGCCAACGCGGAATTCATTGTCCTTGATCTCCTTTGGGCATCCAACTCGCATGGGCGTTTCTCCAAAAATGCAATGCGCCTCCAGGGCGCCTCCAGGCGCAATTCGTTCTTGAGGTCATTCCAGCACACAGGCCGCGAAATGTCCTTGCGAATTCTGTTTGAATCATTGCCGGTTTTCGCATAAAATTGCGTAAATATACAAAATGCAGAAGAAAATTTGAATGAATGAACTTGATACGATCGATATCGCCATATTGCGTACGCTTCAGGAAAATGGCCGAATCTCCAACGCCAACCTTGCCGAAAAGGTCGGGCTGTCACCGTCGGCCTGCTCCCGGCGCCTCGACATTCTGGAAAAATCGGGGGCGATCCGGGGATATCACGCGCGTCTTTCAAACAAGGCGCTCAACCACAAAATGACCGCGATCGTGCATATTTCGCTTTCCGGACAGTTCGAAAAAACCCTGAGCGAGTTCGAGGCCGCGGTCAAACGCTGCCCGAATGTGCTGGTGTGCTATCTCATGTCCGGAGAATATGATTATATCCTGCGCGTTGCCGCCAGGGATCTCCAGGACTATGAGCACATTCACAAGGAATGGCTGTCCGCCCTTCCCCATGTGGTCCGCATCAACTCGTCCTTTGCGCTGCGCGAGATTATCGACCGCCCGAACATCGACATTGATATGCGGTGAGGTTCGCGCTTAGGGTGCGTCAAACGGGAGGGCCCGCAATGGCAAAACGGTCCGGAACGCGCAAGATTGTCTACGCTGTCCTGCTGCTCGTTTGTGCCGGAGCGATTGTCTTCTACATGGGGCCGCGCACGGCCGTTTCCACCCAGATCCGCTTCGACCCGGCAGCGATCGGTGAAGATGTCGAGGCCTATCTCGATCGTATCGAAGCGCGTTTTTCCGACATACGCGACGGCCTGGGCAAGCAGATCGTCTGGGCCTACCCGAATTCGAAGGCGCGAACGCCGGTTGCACTGGTCTATGTGCACGGGTTTTCCGCGTCTGCGGGTGAAATACGCCCGGTCATGGATATTGTCGCCCGCAATCTCGGGGCCAATCTCCATTACACCCGCCTGACCGGCCACGGTCGCAGCAACGACGCCATGGCGGACGCAACGGTGGAAGCCTGGGTCAATGATGTGGCGGAAGCGATGGCCGTCGGGCGCAAGCTCGGAGAACGGGTTGTGCTCGTCGGCACATCCACAGGCGGAACCCTGGTCACCTGGGCCGCAACGCAGCCGGGACTGACCGACGACGTCGCCGGGATCGTGAACATCTCGCCCAATTACGGCGTCAACACCGCCGGCTCCTTCCTGTTGACCATTCCATGGGCGAAGCAGATTCTGCATCTGGTCAGCGGCAAAAGGCGGTCCTTCGAGCCCGTCAACGATCAGCACCGCCACAACTGGACCTACGAATATCCGACGGAAGCCCTTTTGCCGATGGCCGAAATCGTCAAGCTGACGCGCGCGTCCGATGTGGCGCAAACGGAGATCCCCGCACTCTTCATCTACTCACCCGAAGACAACGTCGTTCGCGCGGAGGAAACCCGGGCCCTGGCCTCCGCATGGGGCGCGGACACACAGACCGTCCTGATCGAAGAGAGCGGCGACAATGACAATCACGTCATCGCCGGCGACGCACGGTCACCTTCGACAACGCAGCTGGTAGCAGGCATCATCACCGACTGGATCGGCCAGCTTCCGCAAAGCCGTTAGAGCTCGCTCTAGCGCAAGTCCGGGCCATCAGCCCGGCTTGCGGTCGGTGGAAAACAGATAGACGATCACCGTGACCGCCAGCAGGACCGCATAGGTTCCGAAAAGCAGCGAATAGGTCGCTTGCGGCACCGCCGGATCGTAACTCGCCTCGGCCATCTGTCCGGCAATGAACTGGAGGAGACCGACACCGCCGATGGAGAAGAAATTCATCAGCGTGACGCCGCGTCCGGTAAGGTGCTGCGGAAGATAGTCTCTCGCATGGGCCATGAGCACCCCGTAGCTCGCCCCGCACAGACCGACCGCAAAGAGCAGAACGGTCACCTGCCAGAGCGGCTGGACCGGGAACAGCGCCAGCGCGAAAAGCGCGACCGCGCCGCCGCAATTGCCGAGGAAGGCAACCCATTTGCGGGTCCTGAACAACGTGTCGAGCGGTCCGTAGATAACGCTGCCGAGGATCATGGAAATGGCCATGAACAGCGAAATCGTTCCGATCAGTTGCGTCGAGGCGCCGAACACATCCGCAAGATACGGCCCGACCCAAAGTCCGCGCACACCGGCCGCCGGCGCATAATTGACCGCCATCAACGGGATGATCAGCCACAGCGCCGGCATCTTCAAAAGCGTCCAGTATCCTGAAAGACCGCCGCTTGGGCCTTCCGTATTCTCAATCTGCGGATCGCGCACAAACCGGTGGATCGCCAGCGCCGTCAGCAGGGAAATCACGCCAAGGCCAATCATCGTCTCGCGCCAGCCGAGACTTTCGACCGCAATGGCGAGCGGTTTGGCGCCGATCACGTTGCCGGCCGTTCCGACAGCCACAAACCACGACGACGCAATGGCGAACCGTGCAGCCGGAAAGTGATAGGCAAAAATGAAAAATGTCGCCATCAGGACCGGCGAGCAGCCGACACCGATCATCGCCATCGCGACGATAATCTCCAGCGGCGTCGTGGCGATGGCAAAAAGCATGGCCCCGCCACCGGTTCCCGCCGCGAAGAGATAGGCCGCCGTGCGCCTGGGTCCGAACCGGTCGAGCGATATGCCGACGACAAACTGCATGAGCGCGAAGGTCAGGAACCAGATGCCCGACGCAAAGGACAGGTCGGCCTTGCCGGCTCCAAGCTCCTCGATGAGCACGGGCGTGAGCACGGCAAGGAAGGAGCGGTAGAACTGGGAAAAGATGTAGGCCACGGCAAGCGCGGCAATTCCGGCCATCATCGGCTGGCAGGCAGCGCCCTTTGCGCCGCATCCCGGTGGCTGAACATGCAGGTCCCCTCTGAAGTGAATTCCAGCCGTCAGATAATCAGGCTGGAGAGGACTTCATTATCGGTAATGTCCTCGTAGCGCAAACCGGCCTCGTCAAAGGCACCCGTCAAAGCGACAAAGTTCTCCGGCCGTTTCGTTTCGATGCCGATGAGAATGGAGCCGAAGTTACGCGCCGATTTCTTCAGATATTCAAAACGCGCAATATCGTCCTCGGGACCCAGCATATTGAGAAAATCGCGGAGTGCACCCGGTCTCTGCGCCATACGCAAAATGTAGTATTTCTTGACCCCGGAATAACGCATCGCGCGTTCCTTGACGTCAGGCAACCGCTCGAAATCGAAGTTGCCGCCCGAGACAATCACCACGATTGTCTTGCCCGCGAGTTGTTCTTTGCCGAGCCGGTCGAGGGCGCTGATCGCCAGAGCGCCGGCGGGCTCAAGCACCATGCCCTCAACGTTGAGCAGTTCCGAAATGGTGACACAGACCGCGTTTTCCGGAACCAGCATGACCTGGCCGGCCCGGAACGCCTTCAGCGCATCGAAATTGCGCTCACCGATCTGGGCGACCGCGGCCCCGTCGACAAAGTTGTCGACCTGTTCAAGTTTTACGCGCGCGCCCGCTTCCAGACTGCGCTTCAGGCTCGGTGCGCCCTCCGGTTCGCAGAACAGGAAGGCATCGCGCGCGAGGCGGTCCGCCAGATATCCCGTCATTCCGGCGGCGAGCCCGCCGCCGCCCGCCGGAATGACCGCAAGATCGATGTCGAGGCCCTCAGGCAACTGGCTGGCGATCTCGGCGGCCACAGTCGCCTGCCCCTCAATGATGTCGTCATGATCGAAGGGCGGCACCATCAGCGCCCGCGTTTCGTGCGCATAGGCAAGCGCCGCGGCATAACAATCGTCGAAAATGTCGCCGACGAGCCGCACCTCAATGAAACCGGCGCCGAAGGACTGGGTCTTGCCGATCTTCTGCGGCGGTGTCGTCACCGGCATGAAGACGACGCCCGGCCTCTTGAAATGGCGGCACACATAGGCGAACCCCTGGGCATGATTACCCGCGGACGCGCATACGAAGCGTTCCGCCGGTTTTTCGCTGGCAAGGGCCTTGCTGAAGAAGTTGAACGCGCCGCGGATCTTGTAGGAGCGCACGGGCGACAAGTCCTCGCGCTTCAGGAGTATCCCCGCACCGTATTTGTCGCTGAGATGCACATTGTGCTGCAGCGGCGTCGGCGGAAACAGGGAGCGCATCACTCCCGTGGCATGATCGACGGCATTCTTCATGGCGGCTTTCCGGTCAGCAACTGACGCCGGACGACACCGGCAGGTGTTTATGGTGCCCCCTGCCGGACTTGAACCGGCAAACCCATTCGGGTGACAGATTTTAAGTCTGTTGCGTATACCAATTTCGCCAAGGGGGCCCGCGCTTACTGGTAAGTATCCTGTTTCAGATTGCAAGCCCTTTCCGGCGGAGAAGGCCGGCGAACCTCTTGGGGATCGGATCTGCCGGCACAACGGGGTGCAGACGACAGTGATAGAAATTTCCTGAAAACGGCAGGTTAATGCAATTTACATCGTCAAATATTGTGCATAGGATATGCATAATGTGTAATCTGATACAAACACCAATTGTATAATCAACGGCTTCATAATTCTGCCATGGCACATCTGAGCTCACGACTGAAAGCGGCGCGGGAAGCCGCCGGTTACAAGACTGCAACGACTGCAGCAGAGGCCCTTGGTGTCAGCTATTCTACATATGCCTCGCATGAAAACGGCTCGCGCGGGGTCAGCCGTCCGGCACTCACCCAATATGCCAAACGCTTCAAGGTGACGACCGACTGGCTGCTCTCGGGCCGGGGCGACGGCCCCGATGACGATGCCGGCGGCCGTACCAGAACCACGCTTGTTTCGTCCAAGAAGCCCGATATGGAGCTTGATCTGGATCTGTTCGATCAGGCCACGCGGGCCGCCGACATGATCATCGAGGATTACGGCCGACAGGTTTCGCTGGAAAAGCGGCACAAGCTGATACAGCAGCAGTACCACCGGCTGCGTGCTCTGAAATCAAAGAATCTTGTTAAGGACAAAGGCTGAAAAACACGATACACTCCGGGCGCGATACCAGTCATTGCATTAAATCAGGGGAAGAATAATCAATGATGAAAACGATAAAACTGAACATGGTCGGCATAGACCTTCCATCCGTTCAGTCGATTATCGATGCGCCCGACCGTTACGCCAATGACCGGGAATATCTTCATGCCATGTGCGAGCACTATGGCTGTCACCTGTCCCGGGATATCATCGCGGTCACCGTCGCCAACCACACCGATGTGGATCACTTCACCAGCGAAGAGTGGGAGAGATTCGCGGTGTTGTTCGGCAGGGTGATCGCACAATTTGTAGCCGCCGAAGAAGCCGGGTATGGCCGTTCACACTAAGATCCTCGACGACAGCGCGTTCGACACGCCGGAAGTTTCCACCACCCAGCAATTGCTGTTTCGCGCGTGGGAACGTGCCGGTGGCCAGGCTGATGAGCGCCTGCATGCGAGCCTGCTGCATATGGCCGATGATCTTGTGTTGTTCGGCATGCCGCACCAGTCCGCAATTCCCGAAATCACCCATGTGGGCGCCCGCTCGCTGGCGGGACGGGTCATGGGGACCGGCTGGAGAACGGCTCTGCAGTCGGACAGCGGCAGGGATGCGGTCGCGGCAGCCTATCTGAAGGCATGTGATGGCGAGCCGGTTCTTGAGCATGTGACCTATGAGACAAACCGCAATGGAAAGCTGTTTCAGCTTGCCTATAAACGGCTTGTCCTGATGGTCAGGACACCAAAAGGTTTTCCATTTCTGGCGACATACTCGGAGCTTGAACAGCTTGACTGCGTACTTCGTCCTTCAGCCAGCC
>NZ_CFHWAF010000172.1:0-8233 GCF_984452065.1 Hoeflea sp.
CCGAGCCCTTTTTTCAATCTCCTGGCGCCGATGCCGGTCAGTGCATGGTCATCCATTCGCGCGCCGAGCGGAGCGCTTCCGCCAAGTCCGACTTGCTCATGCTTCTGGCCAGATCCGCCCGCAGTTCCGCTGCGCGCCGCGAGCCTTTGATCGCGGCGATGTTCAGCCATTTATGGGCCGCCACATAGTCCAGCGCACAATCGCGGCCGGCGGCATACATCAGCCCCATCTCGCAGAAGACATCGGCTTCGGCTTCGCCACCCATGGTTGCCAACTGCTGATCCAAAACTTCAAAACGTGCCATTTCAAGTCCCCGTCAAATAAACTGCATTTACCCTGTCAAGCTTCTGAGAGCTCATTTTGCGTCACCGGTTTTCCGGTTTCGATTTGATGTGCGGAGTTTGCCCCGGCGGGATTGAATCGGGCGTTAAATGGCATGCTTAATTTCGAGCAAACAAAGTTCAAACTATTGGTAAATTTGAGCTTTCATTAATCATGGGAAATCCGGCGCGGCGGGCTTTTACGAACAATTTTACTCAAATTGGATCGTGTTGATTTCAACCAATCGCTAACCAAAACGATCATTGCCGACATGCTGATATCTTCAGGCGCCGCGACCGGCGCGGCAGACCCCATTGTCGGAAGCTGGTTGAGCGAATCCGGCGAGACGACGGCAGGCGCTTTATCGCGCCCGCTGACCGAAGAGGACCTTCTGGGCCTCCTTGTCGTCGGCAATATTGCTTCCGGCGCGCTCATCCTTGCCGATCTCAAGGCTTTTCCTGACCGACGGCTTGTCCATCATGACATCGTGCCAGCGCTTGAGATTCGGGAAATCCTCGATCTTCTGCCCCTGTCGCTCGAAGGGAACCACCCATCCGATGCATGCCATGTCGGCAATCGAATAATCGCCGGCCAGATAGTCGTGTTCCGCAAGGCGCGTATTCATGACGCCGTAAAGCCTGTTGACCTCGTTGGTGTAGCGCTCGATGGCATAGGGCACTTCCTCGGGCGCATATTGTCTGAAATGATGCGCCTGCCCGGCCATCGGGCCCAAACCGCCCATCTGCCAGAACAGCCACTCCTCCACAGCAATGCGGCTGCGCTCGTCCGACGGATAAAAGCGCCCGAACTTGCGGCCAAGATATTGCAGGATGGCGCCGGATTCGAAGACCGATACGGGCGCGCCGCCGGGGCCCTGCGGGTCGACGATCGCCGGCATGCGGTTGTTGGGCGCTATCTTCAGGAATTCGGGCTCGAACTGTTCGCCCCTTCCGATGTTCACGAATTTGATGGTGTAAGGCACGCCAAGCTCTTCGAGCATGATCGTGATTTTCCAGCCATTGGGGGTTGGCCAGTAGTAAAGTTCGATTGGCACATTCTGCTCAGCCATATCAGTCTCCGGTTTCCGACAGACCAGACATAGGGCACTCGGCGCTCAATGAAAACCGGCATTGCCGCGTGCCCGTCTCACCGGTATCGCGCCCCTCTGCACGTTTCCGCTCAACGTTCGTGAACGGTTGATGAACGCGCCCCTCAGGAAGGGTTCAGCGCCGCTTGTGCATAGTCCTTTCAACAGACGCACAAAGGACACCGACATGATCGCCATTCTGACCCGCCGCTTCATTCTGATCAGCCTGATCTTCGCTCTTTGCGCGGGGCTGATCGCCTATGCGGTCGGAAGTCAGCAGAGGCACAGCCCCTCGTGGGTCGCGGGACAGCCGGTTCCCTGCATCAGCACGGAAAACGCTTCCTGCACAGGTCCGCAAACAACTGAGCCATGGAGACCAAAATGTTTGCCAACGCCACGGATTTCATCGCAACCATGCTGCGGATCGGCCTCGTCAGCACCTTCTTCATCGGTCCGGTTGCCGGTTTTGCCGCCACTCAGATCGGTTCGGACAAAGCCAGCATGAAGGGCGCAGGCCTGGTCATCTTCGTCAGCCTGCAACGCAACCGTTAAGGAATGCGGACCGCGGAGCGTTAAACCCGATGGGAGATTATTCCCCGAACGCGATTGCGGTCGTTTTCATGTCACGCGCGGATGACTATATTAGCGCATGGACACTCGAATCAGACAAGATAATCAACTGGCCGTCGCAACCCCGCCGGCCGAAAAGAAAAAATCCTTCTCGCACGCAAGTGAGGCCGTCGACGCTCTGTGCGCGCTTTACAGCCGGAACACCGGCTTCCTCCGCGACCGTTTCCAGGAGTTCGGCAGCGCGGGCAATCAAACAGCCAGGCGCTACCGCGCCTTCTACCCGCAGGTGCGGGTTTCCACCTCCAGCTTCACCCATGTGGACAGCCGCCTTTCCTACGGTCACGTGACCGCGCCCGGCAATTATACCGCGACCATCACACGGCCGGAGCTTTTCCGCAGCTATCTCGAGCAGCAGCTTGAACTCCTGATCAGGAATCACGACCTCGAGGTTGTTGTCGACGAGTCGGACACGCCGATCCCGTTGCATTTCGCGCTTGGCGAGGATGCCAATGTCGATGCCTCCTTCGCCAATAATCTGACGGCGCCGTTGCGCGACGTGTTCGATGCGCCGGACCTCAACATCACCGACGATACGATCGTCAACGGAACCTATGACCCCGATGGCGGCGGTCCGCTTCCGCTCGCCGCCTTCACGGCGCAGCGGATCGATTATTCGCTGGCAAGGCTGTCGCACTATACCGCGACCAGGGCGGAGCACTTTCAGAACTTCGTGCTGTTCACCAACTACCAGTTCTATGTGGAGGAGTTCTGCGCGCTCGCCAAGACGCTGATGGCCGATGGCGGCGGCGGGTACGAGGCTTTTGTCGAACCGGGCAATGTGGTCACAGGCGCGGGCGATATCGCGCCCAGTCCGGCCTCCGGCCCCGCCCGCCTGCCGCAGATGCCGGCATATCATCTCAAGCGCAAGGATCACTCCGGCATAACGATGATCAATATCGGCGTCGGCCCGTCAAATGCCAAGACGATCACCGACCATGTGGCTGTGCTGCGGCCGCATTCCTGGCTGATGCTTGGTCACTGCGCCGGGCTGCGCAACAGCCAGCAGCTTGGCGACTATGTCCTTGCGCATGCCTATGTGCGCGAGGATCACGTCCTTGACGACGACCTGCCGGTCTGGGTGCCGATCCCGGCGCTTGCGGAGGTTCAGGTGGCGCTGCAGGAGGCGGTGGCGGAAGTCACCGGCTTCGAGGGCTACGACCTCAAGCGCATCATGCGCACGGGGACGGTCGCCACGATCGACAACAGAAACTGGGAGTTGCGTGACCAGAGCGGCCCGGTTCACCGGCTTTCCCAATCGCGCGCCATCGCGCTGGATATGGAATCGGCAACCATCGCCGCCAACGGTTTCCGCTTCCGCGTGCCCTACGGAACGCTGCTTTGCGTGTCCGACAAGCCGCTTCACGGCGAGCTCAAACTGCCCGGCATGGCGACGGATTTCTACCGCACACAGGTCAATCAGCACCTGAAGATCGGCATCCTGGCCCTTGAGAAGCTTGCGGCCATGCCGCCCGAGCGGCTGCATTCGCGCAAACTGCGCAGCTTCTTCGAGCCGGCGTTCCAGTAGCTCGCGGCAGCGCTCACTCAGGGTTCGCGGTTTTTCGGATCGAGCAGGACCACCGCCCTTGAGCGCCACACCGTGGCGACAAAGATCAGCGCGACGACAAAGGCGGCAATTCCGATCAGGAAGGGTATATCCCGGTTCGCGACCATGGTCAGTCCGCCGAGAAGCGAAATCGCTCCGGAACCGAGACGGTATTCTCCAATATCCTCTTCCTTTCAAGGGTGGGGAAAATCGGCCCATCGGCTGTACTGAACCGATTTTCCACCATCAAATGCATCAATCCAATCACAACTCGCCTAAGGATAAACTGATGAACATAAAGTGTCCGGCGCGGCAGCGACCCGCCAGGGCCGCGGCCAGGCAAGTCTGTTTTTCAGATCACATATTCGGATAGACCGGACCTTCGCCACCTTGAGGCGGCACCCAGTTGATGTTCTGGTTCGGATCCTTGATATCGCAGGTTTTGCAATGCACGCAGTTCTGGGCATTGATGACGAATTTGGGCTCCGCACCGTCCTCTTCCACCCATTCGTAGACGCCGGCCGGGCAATAGAGTGCCGACGGGCCGGCATAGACGTCATGCTCCGAGGACTTCTGAAGCGCCGGATCGTGAAGCTGCAGGTGAACCGGCTCATCCTCCTCATGGTTGGTATTGGAAAGGAACACCGAGGAAAGGCGGTCAAACGTCAGAACGCCGTCGGGCTTGGGGTAGTCTATTTTCTTGTGCTTGCTGGCCGGTTCAAGGGAGGCATAATCCGCCTTGCCATGTTTTAGCGTGCCGAAAAGCGACGCCCCGAAGAGCGTATTGCACCACATGTCGAAGCCGCCGATCATGACGCCGAGAGCCGTGCCGAATTTCGACCAGAGCGGTTTGACGTTGCGGACTTTCTTCAAGTCCTTGCCGATATCGCTGTCGCGCCACGCCTCCTCGTAGCCGCTGATTTCGTCAGCGGAGCGGCCGGCGGCAATCGCTTCGGCCACATGTTCCGCCGCCTGCATGCCGGACAGCATGGCATTGTGCGAACCCTTGATGCGGGGCACGTTGACGAAGCCTGCCGAGCAGCCGATCAGAGCGCCGCCCGGAAAGGTCAGCTTCGGTACGGACTGGAAACCGCCCTCGGTAATCGCCCGCGCGCCGTAAGCGATCCGCTTGCCGCCTTCAAAGGTCGGCGCGATCGACGGATGCGTCTTGAACCGCTGGAATTCCTCGAACGGCGACAGGTAGGGATTCCTGTAATTGAGATGGAGGACAAAGCCGACCGCCACCTGGTTGTCCTCAAGATGGTAGAGGAACGAGCCGCCTCCGGTTTTTCCGTCCAACGGCCAGCCGAAGGAATGCTGCACCAGGCCCTGTCGGTGTTTCGACGGATCGACGTGCCAGAGTTCCTTGATGCCGAGGCCGAATTTCTGCGGCTCCCTGCCGGCCTCCAGATCGAAACGGGCAATCAGCTGCTTTGCAAGCGAGCCGCGCACGCCTTCTCCGATGAGAACATATTTGCCGTGAAGCTCCATGCCGCGGGCAAAGTTCGGGCCGGGTTTCCCGTCCCGCCCGACGCCCATATCACCGGTCGCCACACCGACAACGGCGCCGGCGTCGTTGTAAAGCACTTCGGTCGCGGCAAAACCCGGATAGACCTCAACCCCGAGTTCCTCGGCCTTGGCCGCGAGCCAGCGGCAGACATTGCCGAGGGAAACAATGTAGTTGCCGTGATTGTTCATCAGCGGCGGCATCATGAAATTGGGCAGCGTTATCGATCCGGCATGTCCGAGAACCAGGAAATGGTCTTTATTGACCTCGGTCCTGAACGGATGCTCCGGATCGTCGCGCCATTCCGGGATAAGCCGGTCCACGCCGATCGGGTCCATGACCGCGCCGGAAAGGATGTGGGCGCCGACCTCGGCCCCTTTTTCAAGGACGACGACAGACAGTTCCGGGTTGATTTGCTTCAACCGGATCGCCGCCGAAAGCCCCGCCGGACCGGCTCCGACGATAACAACATCGAATTCCATGCTCTCGCGTTCGGGCATTTCGAATTCGTCGCTCATATTCAATTCCTCCAGCGGATCCAGGCATGCGCGCGCTGTCCATCCCTTCGCCATAGCCTTTCGCGGTTGCAGGTGCAATCACTTAGAAGCGTTCCGACCAACTTATTTACCTTGACGTAAACGTCAATATTCAAAACGGACCAGGGACGATATGTCGCCGGCCGGACATGCAACCGGTTTGACGCGCCTCATCCACAGGCATGCGGAAAGAACCGTTTCACCGTCATGCCCAAACGGTCTAGAATTTGATCATGGGTTCTGACGAGGCGGAATTGAAGCAAAGACCAACCGACGGCGAGCTGGCGACGCTTTTGCACTTCTACGCGGAAGCGGGTGTCGACTGCGCCCTGGAGACCGCGGCGATCAACCGGTTCGCCGACACGCGCGCATCCGGACGCCCGGCACCGGATAGCGGTCCGCGACCGCGGGAGCGGCAAATGCCGGTGCGAGCGCAGAAACCGGCTGCACCGCCATCGCGGCCAGCCGAAGCCACGGTTCCCGATGAGACGGCAGTCTGCGATGCGCGCGAAACCGCGCGAAGCGCAAAAACGATTGCGGCGCTGAAGGAGGCCCTTGCCTCATTCAATGGCTGCAACCTGCGCTTCGGCGCGCGCAGCACCGTCTTCGCGGACGGCAACCCGCAAGCCCCGGTGATGTTCATCGGCGAAGCGCCGGGGCGCGACGAGGACCGGCAGGGCCTGCCCTTTGTCGGACGGGCCGGCCAATTGCTGGACCGGATGCTGTCCGCAATCAATCTGGACCGGTCGGGCTGCTACATCACCAACATGATCCCCTGGCGTCCGCCCGGAAACCGCTCGCCCACGCCGCTCGAGATCGAGCTGTGCCGGCCGTTCATCGAACGGCATGTGGAGCTCGTTGCACCCAAAGTGGTGGTTCTTCTGGGAAATGTCTCGACCAAGGCCCTGCTCGGGACGACACGCGGCATCCTGTCCTTGCGCGGAACGTGGTCGCAATACCATCCCAATAGCGACACCGGCATCCCGGCCCTGCCGACGCTGCATCCGGCATACCTGTTGCGCAACCCGGCACAAAAAAGGCTGTCCTGGCAGGATTTCCTGTCAGTTCGCGACCGTCTCGATACATTTGAAGGCTGACGCGAACCCGGCCGGGCGTACCGGCGGCCATGAGAAAAGTCGGCAAAGTTTTTTCAATCCGATGTCGCGAATTGGAGCGCGTTCAGTTGCGCGCGATGGCACATTGAACCATCGGACGATAAGGGTCTGCGTCCGGGTTTTCGAATGTCCGGCATCTGATCGCCGGTGTTGCGGAGTGTTGATGTCATGGCAAGCAGCATCGTTCCGATAGCAAGCCTCCTTCTTTCGGCATTCTTCATGCTGCTGGCGAGCGGCCTGTCGGGCTATCTTATTCCGCTGCGGGCGGTGCAGGAGGGCTGGTCGACATTCGAGATTTCGATGATCGGCACGGGATATGCGATCGCTTTCACCGCCGGCTGTCTCATCGTGCCGCGCCTTGTGCTGCGGGTCGGCCATGTCCGGGTCTTCGCCGTGCTTGCGGCGCTGATGTCCATATCGCTGCTGATGCATGCGCTTGTTGTCGACAGCCTGGCATGGATCGCCTTTCGCGGGCTTGCCGGCTTCTCGATCGCCGGCGGTTACATGGTGATCGAAAGCTGGCTCAATGAGCGAGTAACGAACGAAACCAGGGGCACGGTGTTTTCCATTTACATGGTCGTCGCCATGCTCGCGCTGATGGCCGGCCAGTTCATGGTGCCCCTGGGCGACCCGATGACCGCCACCCTCTTCATGGTGTGCGCGATCATCTATGCCCTCGCGCTGATGCCGACCGGCCTTTCGAGCGCCCAGTCTCCGCAACCGCTGACGCAGGTTTCCGTCGACGTGCGCGGCCTTTACCACAAATCACCGGCAGCGGTTGTCGGCGCCATGCTTGCCGGCGTGATCTCCGGCTCCTGGCACAACCTAGCACCGGTCTTTGCCCAGACCAATGGCCTGTCGACGGCAACGGGCGCGACGATGCTGGCCATCGCCATGATCGGCGGCGCGCTGTTCCAGATACCGCTTGGCCGTCTGTCCGACCGGATGGACCGGCGCTACATGATGATGGTGGCAGGCATCATGGGCACTTGCATGTGCCTGTTTACATTGCTGGTGGGAACCTCAACCCTGCTTCTCTTCCTGCTGTCGATGTTCCTGCTCGGCTCGGTGCTCTTTCCGATTTATTCGCTCGTCGTCGCGCACGCCAACGACTTCGCCCAGGCGGACGAGTTCGTCTCCGTCTCCAGCGGCCTGCTGATTGTCTATGGCGTCGGCACGATGCTCGGCCCGCCGATATCGGGTGTGCTGATGGACCAGTTCGGGAGCCGCGCGCTGTTCGCGGTGATCGGCACGTCCTTCGCCGCCTATGGCGGCTATGCCTATTATCGCACCTTCCGCCGGCCGCAGGCGGAAGAAGAGGAACGGGTCGATTTCCAGGCCATTCCGGTGGCGCGGGCACAGACACCGCAGACCTACGAGCTCGACCCGAGGGTGGAACTTGTGTCGGAGGACAGCCAGTCGCCCGAGACCTAGAGCGAGTTGTGATTAGATTGAAGCATTTGACCGCGGCGATTTTGGTCGCTGACAAGGCGG
>NZ_CFHWAF010000173.1:0-8209 GCF_984452065.1 Hoeflea sp.
CTCCTATGGCCCCTTCCAACTGGCGAGCCTGAACGAAGGCGCCGTTCAGGAAATCAAGAGCCGCACATTGCGCGATCAACTCGGACCGCGGCTCATCGAGCGTGCCGGCGCCAATTTTGAAGCGCCGCTCTATAATGATGCGCCGCCTGCCGGCGGCAAGAAGAAGCCGGCCGCATCGAAGCCCGAAAAAATGTCCAAGCCGGAGCCGCAGCAGGCGCGCAAGCGCGACCGGACGGACAAGCGCGACCGGGCGCTCGAGCGCCTCGATACGCAAAAACCCGGTGGCGACAAACCCCGCACCAAAGGCCCGGAGCGCCGCAGCAGGGCCGCGAATGTCTGGATGGCGCCGGGTGCCCGCCCGGTTGCCGCAAAGAGCGACAAGTCCGAAGCCGGCGGCAAGCCGAAAAAGGCAAGCGCCCGCGCCGCCGATCAGAAAAAGGCAAGCGCCCGCGTTGCCGATCAGAAGAAGCCGCGCGGCAAGCCGCAGCGCAAGCAACAGCCGGGCAGGGCGGGCCATGCGGATCGTCGGCGGTAGGTTCAGGGGCCGCGCGCTGTCCGCACCGCGCTCTCAGTCGATAAGACCCACCACCGACCGCGCCCGCGAATCCCTGTTCAACATCCTTGCTCATGGCTATGACGATGCCGTGAGGGGGCGGCGTGTTCTCGATCTTTTTGCCGGAACCGGGGCGCTCGGCCTTGAAGCGCTTTCGCGCGGCAGCGCGTTTGCCCTTTTTGTCGAACAGTCGAGCGAAGGCTGCGGCTTGTTGCGTGCCAACACCCAAGCCCTCTCGCTTGAGGGCTGTACGAAGATAGTCCGCTGTGATGCGACAAAGCTCGGAGCGCTCGCAGGCATGGAGCCCTTCGATTTGGTGTGCGCGGACCCGCCCTACGGCCGGGCGCTGGGTGAGCGGGCGCTTGCCGGCGCGGCATCGGGCGGCTGGATCGCGCCTGGGGCACTTGTCGTGCTCGAGGAAAGCGCGGCGGCGGAGCCTGCGCCCGGCGGCGCGTTCGATTGTCTCGAAACACGCGCCTTCGGCGACACGCGGATGCGGTTCTATCGCCACCAGCCGCTGTAAATTCCCTTTAACCGCTCTTTCAGACGGGCCTTGAAGTTCTGGGCAACTCACGTCACATTGAGGCGAGCGCGACGCGAAATGACATGGTCTTCTCTCGACGCAGGCAGGATTTGTGATGCGCAACGACATGCTGTTGGACAGCGACGATCGCATCGCCCGCACACCATCGGGCGACCCCACGGTAGCGGTGGCGTTCGGCGGCGGCGGCGCACGCGGTTACGCCCATATTCACATCATCGAGGTGCTGGACGAACTCGGCATCAGGCCGGTCGCGATCGCTGGCGCGTCGATCGGCGCGATCATGGGATCGGCCATGGCGGCCGGAATGAGCGGGCGCGAGATCCGCGAGCACGCCCTGCGCACCATGGGACGGCGCGGCGAGGCGGTCAGCCGGATCTGGAAGGCGCGTCCCTACAGTGTGGGTGATGTCATATCCGGCGGCCTGAGGCTCGGCCAGTTCAATATTGAGCGCATTCTGACGGCGTTTCTTCCCGAGAGTTTCCCGGCGACATTCGAAGCGCTGGACATTCCGACAAAGATCATCGTCACGGATTTCTACGCCCAGGAGGAAGCGGTTCGCGAAAGCGGCGATCTTGTCAACGCCGTCTCCGCCTCGGCGGCCATACCGGCGCTGTTCCGGCCGGTCCTGTGCGATGGCCGCTACATGATCGATGGCGGTATCTTCAACCCGGTCCCCTTCGACCATCTGACGGGCCTTGCCGACATCGTCATCGGCATCGATGTCGTCGGCGGACCGAGCGGCGATGACGGCGACCGGCCGACGACCATGGACCTCATGTTCGGCGCCAGCCAGCTGATGATGCAGTCGATCATCAATATGAAACTGAAATCAGGACGGCCCGACATCTTCCTGCGTCCCGATGTCAACCGCTTTCGCGTCCTCGACTTTTTCAAGGCCGACGAGGTTCTCGCGGCCTCTTCCGGGGTTCGCGAAGAGCTCAAACACGCGATCGACGCGGTCTTCACCTATCATGTGAAGGGCGGCGGCGTGTGAACGTCCGCCGGGCGGCCGCCGGAAGGGAGGCCGCCCGCCGAAACTGTTTCGGCGCAGTCCTATTTGATCTGCAGATTGACGGCGGAGGATTTGCCGCGCGCTTCGTCGACCTGGATTTCATAGCTGACCTTGTCGCCTTCATTGAGGCTGCTCAGCCCGGAACGCTCGACCGCGCTGATGTGAACAAACACATCGTTGCCGCCCTCGTCCGGTGCAATGAAACCATAACCTTTGGTTCCGTTGAACCATTTTACCGTGCCGGTTGACATCGTGATATCTCCTTTTCACCGATTTCCGTTTAGCATGATCTGTTACGCGCCGGGCCGAAATTAGGCGGCCCGCGCTGACGAACCCGATTTACGTGGTCGCCGTCTCGAATTTTGCCCGGAGCCGTTCGCACCGGTCTTGCCCTGCTGACCCGGCTTCGATTTTCCGTATCTCCAACGCATCTTTTTTCCCGGCTTGCGGCGTTTGCCGGCCTTGGTTCCTTTTGCGCCCTGCTTCGTCTGCTGGTTCGGCCGGTTTTGGCGCGCCGCCGCCTCGTCGGCAGAACCATTGTCATTTTCCGCCCCGTCACCCTGCTCGATGCGGTTTCCGATCAATCGTTCGATATCCCGCAACAGGCTGCGCTCGCCGGGATCGCAAAGGGTTATCGCAACGCCCGCGCGCCCGGCGCGTGCGGTACGGCCAATACGATGCACATAGGCTTCCGGCACGTTCGGCAGGTCGAAATTGACCACATGCGTTATATCATCGATGTCGATACCGCGCGCCGCGATGTCCGTCGCCACCATAATCGCCGCCTTGCCGGAGCGAAAGGCGGTGAGCGCCCGCTTGCGCTGTCCCTGGCTCTTGTCGCCGTGGATGACGACGCTCGACAGGTTCGATTTCTCCAGATGTTGATGGACCCTGTCGGCACCGCGCTTGGTCCGCGTGAAAACAATGGTCCGCGCCACGCCGTTGGCGGACAGGATCTGGGTCAGCACCGTTCGTTTCGAGGCCTTGGGCACATGGCGCACGCTCTGCTCGATACGTTCGATCGGCCGGGACACGGCCGCCACCGCGATCTCGGTCGGCCGTGTCAGAAAATCTTCCGCGAGGCGGCGAACCGGCGGCGGCATGGTCGCCGACATCAGCACCGTCTGGCGTCCCGACGGAAGCTCGGAAAAAATCCTGCGGATGGCCGGGATGAAACCCAGATCCAGCATCTGATCGGCTTCGTCGACGACCACCGACGATGTCCGCTCGAGGCGGATGATTCCCGCTTTCATGTGGTCCAGAAGCCGGCCGGGCGTCGCGACAACGATCTGCGCGCCGGCGTTCAGGGCCCGGATTTGCGGAGCAGGCTTGACACCGCCGACCACGACCGCAACGGACACCTTCATATAGCGGGAATAGGTGCGGATATTCGCCGCGATCTGGGCGGCAAGTTCCCGAGTCGGCGTCAGAATGAGGCAATCGCAGGTCTTTTTCGGGCATCTGCCGCGTTCGCCTGCCAGCCGGTTAAGCAACGGCAGCACGAAAGACGCGGTTTTGCCGGTTCCGGTCTGCGCGATACCTATGACGTCGTCACCGTTCAGCAGGCCGGGAATGGCCTCTGCCTGAATCGGAGTAGGTGTGTCATAACCTTCCGACGCGACGGCCCGAAGGAGTGGCTCGGCGAGGCCGAGGTCTTTAAACTGTTTCAAGTGGTTCTTTCTTCAACCATCACCTAATGTCAGCGTATTCGCTGCGGCGACAGTACCTTCTATCCTGGAAGCTTGCGTAGATCAGCTGCCGTTTATCTTTAGTGCCCTCAGGCTATTCCGGGCAGCGACCGATACGATCAGTGTCAAGAATATTGCGCCGCTGAAATCATCATCCACACGCGGCCAGTTGGCACTCTATGAGCATTTTCCTCCACCGAAGGCAAGACAATTGTGACCTCAGGGTTACCCATATGTGCATTTCAGCGGCCGCCTCACGTCGCGCCCTTGCCGGTCGTGAATGGCGAATTGGCCGCGGGCGGGACCTGGACGCCGACATCGGAGGGCGGCTCGGACGGCTGCCGTTCCGCGATCCGCCCGATGATGCGCAGGCACACGATCGCCGATGCGATGCCGAAGAAGACGCCGCCCAGACCGTACCCCGCCAGAGCACCGGTTGCGCCGTAGTGATGCGACCCCAACCATACGAACGGAATGATGCCGAGCGTCGAGCGTCCCCAGTTGAAGACGGTTGAGACGATCGGGTAGCCGAGATTGTTGAAGGCCGCATTCGCCACAAACAGCATGCCTGCAAAAAGGAAGGTCAGGCTGATGAACTCGCAGAAGAAAATAACCAGCGCGCGCGCCTCGCCCTCGACACCGAACAGCGCGGCGATGAAGTCGCTGGCAACGAACAGCAGGGTCCAGACGCAGATTGAATAGACGATGATGACGATAAAGGCATCGCGCATGGTGCTGTAAAGGCGGTCGAAACGCAGCGCGCCGTAATTTTGTCCCAATATGGGACCGACGGCGCCGGAGAGCGCGAAAAGCGCACCGAAGGCGACCGGTATAAGACGACCGACAACCGCCCATCCGGCGACGGCGTCGTCACCGTAACCGGCAATGACGATTGTCATATAGGCATTGCCCACCGGCGTCGCCAATTGCGTCAGAATTGCCGGCATCGCGATGTAAAGATAGGGCCTGATCGTGCTGCGTAGCAGATCAAGTGAAGGCAGCGTCAGCATGTCATGGACCTTCTTCAGCGCGTGAAACCCGACGATAATCAGTGTGAAACGGGCGAGGACCGTGGAGATGGCGGCGCCGTGAATGCCGAGATCCAGCGCGAATATGAAGATCGGATCGAGGACCGCCGTGGCCGCCGCCGCGACGAGGGTGACATACATGGCCCGCTTGGCATCGCCGACGGCGCGCAGCAGGCCGGCCATGGACATGCCGATGCCGATCAGCGGAAGCGACGGAAAGACGATCTGCATGAACTCGACGGTCAGGCGGGCCGTATCTCCGCGCGCGCCCATGAAATGCACCAGACGGTCGAGGAAGGGAAAGCAGACGGCCGCCGTCGAGCCCATGATCAGCGTGGTGTAGATGATGGAGGCGGCGGCAAGCTGCCTTGCCCGCTCGCGCTTTCCCGCGCCGATCGCACGGGATGTTATGGCCGTGGCGGAAATCGAAAGGCCGATGCTGATCGAAATGGAAAAGAACAGCAGCGTGCCGGCGTAACCGATGGCCGCCGCCAGCTCCTGTTGGCCGAGCAGCGATATGTAGAAGAGGTTCAGCGCATCGACCGCAAAGACGGCAACCAGTCCGATGGACCCGGTCGCGGCCATGACGATCACGTGGCGCATGGTCGAGCCGGTAACGAATTTCGCCGGTTCGCTCATGCGGTTTGTCTCCCTCAAGAAGACCGTTCGGTCCTCGGGCCCGGACGGATCGAATGTTTGCGGCGCCGTTGCTGGCGACGGGCGCCGGCCGGCAGGGGCCGCTGGTTACGAGTCGATGGAACTCGGCTCTTCAAGGTCGAGGCGCTCGGCCTCCTTCTTGGGCTTGATGAGCGGCTCCGGTGTCACCGGCCTCGTATGCAGCATGTCGCCTCCGGCGGCCATGCCCTCGACGGACTGGATCCGCAGCCTCTCCTCGTCCCGCCGGCGGGTCTCGCTGATGATCTCCTCCACCCGTTCATCGTCGAGATCAAGCGCCTTGAGCGTCTCGCGGCTGAATATGAAGCTCGATTCCAGCGTCTCGCGCAGTTCGTACTCCACCTCGCGTTCGCGCAGCGAAAGCGTGTGCGCGCGGTCATAGGCCCGTGCAAAAATACGGGCGCCCGGGAACTCCGCCTGGATCAGGTCGACGATCTTGTCGGTCGTCGCCTTCTCGTGGGTGCAGATCGCGACCAGCTTGGCGCGTTTTATGCCGGCGGCTTCGAGGACGGCCTTGCGCGTGCCGTCGCCGAAATAGATCTTGAAGCCGAATTTCGTCGCACTGCGGATCCTGTCGGCCGAATGGTCGATGATCGTCACATCGGAGCCGCCGGCAAGCAGGGTCTGCGAGACAATCTGGCCGAAGCGGGAGAACCCGATCATCAGGACGTCCGATCCGGCACCCTCGAAATTCTCCTCCAGTTCCTCCCGGCTGCTTCCATGCAGCAGCCGGTTGGCGATCGATGAGGCAAAGGGCGTCAACACCATCGTGACCGTGACGATGGCGATCAGGATGGAGGCTACGGAGGCGGAGAAAATCCCGACGCTTGCCGCGGCGGTGAAGATCACGAAGCCGAATTCCCCGCTTTGCGGCAGCAGGCCCGCGATCCGGCACGCCTCATTGTGCCCGGACCCGAACAGGCGGCAAAGCGCATAGATGATGATGCCCTTGATCAGCATCAGGATCGGTACCGCAACGAGGATGATGACCCAGTTATCGGCGATCACATTCAGTTCGAGCGACAGGCCCACGGCCATGAAGAAGAGCGCCAGCAGGATCCCGCGGAACGGTTCTATATCCGCCTCCAGCTCATGCCGGTAGGACGATTCGGCCAGCAGCACCCCGGCAAGGAATGAGCCCATGGCCATCGACATGCCGGCATATTGCATCAGCATCGCCGAGCCGATCACCACCAGCAGGGCCGCGGCAATCATGGCTTCGCGCGCACCGGTGCTGGCGATAAGCTGGAACAGCGGATTGAGCAGATAGCGCCCGGCAACCACCAGGAAGGCCATCGCGGCGAGCGCAATGGCGAAATCCTGCAGGGCATTGGGCGGTGCTTCCGCATGTTGCGTGGCAAACAGCGGCACCAGCGCCAGGATCGGCACGATGGCAAGGTCCTGAAACAACAGGATCGAAAACGCCCGCTGCCCGTAGGAGGTGCCGCGTTCGCCGCGCTCCTCGAGTATCTGCAGCCCGAAAGCGGTTGACGAGAGCGCCAGGCCAAGACCGATGATGATGGCCGCGGTAAGCGGGTGTGTCGCCCAGACCACCACAGAGACGATACCCGTCAGGACAAGTCCGGTGATCACGACCTGTGACAGGCCGAGCCCGAATATCTCCTTGCGCATCGACCAGAGGCGGGAGGGTTTGAGTTCCAGGCCGATCAGAAACAAAAGCAGGACGACGCCGAGTTCGGCAAACTGAAGGATATGCTCGCCGCCGCTGACGATCCGCGAGACCGGGCCGATGATGACGCCGGCTGCGAGATACCCCAGGACCGTACCCAGCCCGATCTTCTTGGCGAGTGGTGCCGCGACCACGGCGCCTCCAAGAAGAACAAGCGCGTGACTGTAATAGGAGATGCCTTCAACGGCTGCCATGTATTAAATCTCTTGAGAACTTCATGGGACGGCGCGACATTCCGCTTTTAGCCTTGATGACATGCGGACGCCACAATAAATGGAGCGACATAGAAAGGCCAATTACATGTTTCAGGCGGACAAGACTCAGGAACTTGTTGACAAGGCGGCGCAACTGGTCGGGCAGGCCATGCAATCGGGCGCCGATCGCGGCGACGCGGTCGTGGTGCGCGGGCGCTCCACGTCGGTCAGCGTGCGTCTCGGCAAGGTGGAAGGCACCGAGGCATCGGAGAGCGACAGCCTTTCCTTGCGCGTTTTTGTCGGCAATCGCGTTGCCAGCGTGTCGGCGAATGCCGGATTCGATGCCGCTGAACTGGCTGACCGTGCCGTTGCCATGGCCCGCGTGTCGCCGGAAGACCCCTTCGCCACGCTTGCGGACCCGGAAGACCTGGCAAAGACCTATGACGATCTCGACCTGTTCGACGCGACCGAGGTCGGCAGTGCGGAACTGACCGAAGCGGCCCTGGCAACGGAAGATGCGGCGCTTGCCGTCGATGGCGTCACCAATTCCAGCGGCGCCGGCGCGTCGGCGGGTATGGGCGGCCTGGTGCTCGTGACGTCGGAAGGGTTTTCCGGATCCTATATGGGAAGCCGGTTTGGACGCTCCGTCAGCGTCATTGCCGGAGAGGGCACCGGCATGGAGCGCGACTACGAATTCGATTCGCGCCTCTATTATGCCGATCTCGACGATGCCGAGACGATCGGGCGCGCCGCCGGCGAGCGGGCGGTGCGGCGTCTCAACCCGAGAAAGGCCGAGACCGGAGCGGGGGTGACCGTGGTGCTGGA
>NZ_CFHWAF010000174.1:0-8022 GCF_984452065.1 Hoeflea sp.
GCCTTGACGATCGGGTCGCCGTCGGACTGTTTGATCTCGTCCTTGAGTTCCTGTCTTGTCATCCGCAGTTCCTGGCGCCAGTGGTACCGCGTCCACAAAAGGTCGGCGATCGCCAGGACAGCGGTGGAAATCAGGATAATGACGAACACCTTGCGCGCCAGCCGCGCCATGGTCTGGGGAATGGTGGACGGATCGGAGAACATGCCGGACAGGACGTCGAAATAATCCGTCAGCATCGCCACCGCGACGATTGCGGATATGACCAGGATCTTGGTGATCGATTTGACGAAGTCCACCAGACCCTGCGCGCCGAACAGCCGCTTGAAACCCTTCTTGATGGAAACCCGCGACAGCTGGGGTTTTACCCGTTCGGCCGCCGGGCGGGGAACGTTCTGCATAACGGAGGCCGCGATCCCGAAGACCATCATCAGCGCGAAGGCCGGGATCAGCAGATGACTGACCTCCCAGAATACATGGTTGAAGAGCGAGACCGCGTCCTCGCCGCCGGAAATCGACAGCCGCGATGCGTTGGCGAAAAGGTCCGTCAGCGAGACGGTCAGGTAAGAGGCGCCCGAAGGCATGAAGAATATGCAGAACACAAGGATCGCGGTCGAAGACGCAAAAATCGGCACTTCGCGGGAAAACGGAATGTTTCCCTTCTCGATCGCATCGCGGATCTTTTTCTCGGTCGGCTCTTCCGTTTTGCTGTCTTGATCCTGTTCTTCAGACATGCCTCAGGTCCCGAACCGTTGTCGCGGCAAGATAAAAGCTGACCTCATCTCGCTCTATGCCGCCTCGCTGCTTTGCTCTTCACTCAATTCGATTTGCTCAAGCGAGGCGAGGCGAATTGCCTCCTGCGTGATGGAACGCCGTGCAACGGCGATATCGCGCTGAGTGACGTTTTGCACGTCCTCGTTCAAATCCGCCTCGATCATGCGGCGCTGCCGGGCGCCGAGCGACGACAGAACCGCTTCCTTCACCTCATCGCCCGCGTTGCGCAAGGCCAGGGTAATCGTGTCGGCGCCGATGTCGTCGAGCAGCGTGATGCGGCTGCGCGTCGGCATTTCCGCGATATCGTCGAACAGGAAGACAAGCGGTTTGACGCGCGCCGCATCCTCCGAGTTGATGCTTTCGAGCTCGCTCATCAGCGCATCCACGACCGGCTTCTCCAACTCGTTCATGAGGTCCGCGACACGGCTCGTCGCTTCATCGCCTTTTTTATTGTCAAGCTCCGCAACCATCTGCGAGACCCGTTGCTCGATGATCTCGGCAATCTTTGGGTTGACGGATTTCATGTTGACCGCGCGGTGAACGATATTGGCCCGGTTCTTCTCCGGCACCTCCAGGAGTATCTTGGCGGCGAAGGACGACGGCAGCATGGAGACGACATAGGCGATGGTCTGCGGGTGCTCATCGGTGAGGAAACAGCCGATGAAAGCCGGATCCGTCTTCTGTAGCCGATTCCAGATGTTCGACCTGGAGCGGCCCGCGGCCCCGCCTCCGCTCAAAAGACCGTCGAGTTCCTCCGGCGGCAGCCCCTCTTCCAGAATGCCCTGCATTGCCTGAGCATTGTCCATCAGGCCCGCGCCTTCGGTAAACACGTCCTCGAACTCGCTGACGACATCTTCCAGTTCCTGGGGTGGAATGCTGCGCAGCGATTGAGCGCTTGAGATGATGGTCTGCAGTTCGGTGGGAGAAAAGAACTTCAGCAGCTTGCCGGCGATGGGTTTGCCCATGGCAATCAGGATCGCGGCCGCCTTTTGCGGTTTTGAAAGCGGCTGTCCCACCGCGTTACCGGCGGAAAGTTCCTCATAGCCTTCAATCATTTGCCGGTGCCGAGTATTTCCGTCAGACGGACGCCGAAACGGGTCTCGTCCTCTTCAAGAACGGTGATCTCTCCATGTCCGATCATGCGGCCGTTGACCATGATATCCACGGTCTCGCCGATCTTCCTGTCAAGCGAGATCGTCGCGCCCTCGTCAAGGCTCATCAGCCTGGAGACCTTCATGCGGGTCTTGCCGAGGACGATCTGCACATCGACCGGGATGTCCATGATGATATCGGCGTTGGCGACCGTGCCGGTCGCACCCGTCGTGTCCGCCGCCGGCTGGGCGGCGAAATCGCTTCCGAAATCATCCGCGCCGAGATCGGGCCCGGGCGAGCCGGATGCGTCCGGGGCATCGGAAGATTCGGCTGCGTCGGGCGCGGCTGTTTCGGGAAAGTCGTCCATGGAGAAGTCACCGCCGCCAAAGGGTTGGTCTTCGCTTTCTTCAATGTTCGCCGTGCCCGCGGCGTCCTGTTCCAGGACACCGCGCAAATCGCTGATGGCCTGGTCAATTTCCTCCTGCGGTTCCCCGCCGGCCAGATCCTCGTCCTTCACGGCCTTTTTGTCAGACATGGTCATGTGTCCCTTGCATCTCGTCTTCGTGCAGGACCGGTGCGCGCGGTGGTCAAGGCGTCCGTCATCTTGCGGCCAGTTCCCTCATCAGTTCGTGATCGTGTTTATGCGGTTCCTGCACACGAACCGTGTAGCGGTCGCCCGCTTTGCCGAATTCGCACCAGAAAAGCTGTTTCTCGCCGGCCGACAGCAGGGCCCGAACAGCGCCTTCGTCTGCAAAGGGCAGGATATCGCCAACCTGCAGGCGCGCCACGTCGCCAAGTGTCAGTTCACTCAGCGCGATACGCGCATCGAGCAGGATGTGCGAACGGCTGACCTGGGTGGTCAGCCTGGTCGACCATTCGGGCCGTTCGCGCGTTGCGGGTTTTTCCTTCTTGCGTTCGACGATCGTGGCTTTCAGCAGCGGTCGCTGCGCGACGACGGCACAGAAGGGAGCGGTGACGGGGCCGGCGGTCAGCTCGAAACGCATCATCACGCTTGGCGGATCAGTCTCGTCTTCCTCGGGTTCGGGAAGATCGGGCCGGGCCCCGTCCGTGACGACGCCATCGGTCGGCGGCGACGCGATGCCCATTCTCAAACTGTCAGCGAGTTGCCCGAATATCACTGTTGCCACATCAAGCTCGATCGCCGACAACGGGCGCGGTTCGATCGTCGCATCGTCCGGGAGCGAGCCGCCCAGCATGCACTCCATGACGGCGATGACGAAGACATTGCCGCCGCACAGCACGATGTCGCTGCACCAGCCCCCGATCTGCGCGCCGCACACCGTGACATGATCGGGGAAGGCGCCGGTCAGCTCAGATTTGGTGCCGACCTCAAACGCGTCGAATTCCACCTCGATCGGCGCGCCGATGGTTTCGGCGGCCTGGAGCGACAGCGAAATCGCGGCGACCTCGGCGAGCGTCTGGCACTTGACTTCCAGCGTTTCGCGGTCGCCGGAATCGCCGGTCATGCGTTGCAGGAGGGTGCGGTCGAAATTGCTGTGGGCCTTTGCCGTTTCATCCGTCATTTGGTCAGGCCGCCTTCGATTCGCCGCCTGAGCCGGCCGTCATCATTTCCTGCTCGACGGCGTCGATGGACGGACGCTCGTAAGACGAAATGGTCTTGCGGCCGTGCTCCAGCGCGACCTGCGGAACCGATCCGTTCATATAGGCAAGAAGCGTCTGCTTGACGATGACATAGAGGCGGTTCTGCTTTTCCCGCACAAGCTTGATCTGCGCCGCGATCGGTCCGAGGACCGAATAGGAAAGGAATATCCCCAGAAACGTGCCGACCAGTGCCGCGCCGATGAGGGCGCCGAGGATTTCCGGCGACTGATCAATCGCGCCCATGGCCTTGATGACGCCGAGAACGGCGGCGATGATGCCGATGGCCGGACAGGCGTCGGACACCGTGGCGATGGCGTGATAGGATTTGAGCTTGTCGCGCTCGATCGTATTGATCTCTTCATCCATCAGGGATTCGATTTCGTGCGGCCTTGCGTTGCCGATAATGATCAGACGGACATAGTCGCAAATAAATGCGGTCAGCTCCTTGTTGGCGAGGACGGACGGCGCGGTCTGGAAAATGCTCGATTCTTCCGGATTGTCGATATGGGCTTCGATCTCGTTGCGCGACTTCGACCGCAGGTCGCGCATCAGCCCGTAAAGCACTGCCAGCGTATCGAGATAGTCGCGTTCCTTGGGCACGGCATAGCGGAACGCCTCCCACAGCGCTGTCCCCGAATCCTTGATGATCTTCATAGGGTTGGCAACAAGGAACCCACCGAACGCGGCGCCGCCGATAATGACCAGTTCCCATGGCTGCATGAGCACGCTGATATATCCGCCCATGGCCATATAGCCACCGAGGATACATCCGAATGTCACGACAAGTCCGATGATGATGTTCATGGGCGGGGCGACTCTATCCTGTGAAAGACACGCTAGGGGTAAGTGTTCTGGCTTGCGTGAAGCTTGACCGCCGCGGCCCGCGAAAGTTTCGCGCAAGGATATTTTTCTAGCTTTGCCGCACCACGCTGGCCGCCATTGCGCGCGTTGCCGGACGAAATTGGGTGCGGGGGTTCGACCGATGGTCACGACGTACATCAACTATCAGACGATCGCGAGGGACATGAACCGCTCGATTGAGCTGGTCGGGCAGGAACCGGTCACGGCCCGGGAAACCGAATACTACCTGGATAATATAAGCAGCGCCAAAACGATCGACGATTTCATGGCCGACAGCCGGCTTTACAATTACGCGCTCAAGGCGCACGGCCTTGAGGACATCGCCTACGCAAAGGCGTTGATCAGGAAGGTGCTGACCGAGGGCATCGATGACCCGAATTCCTTTGCCAATCAATTGAACGACAAGCGCTACCGCGAGTTGGTCGAGGCCTTCAACTTTGTCCGTCACGGAACGGTCACGACCATTTTCACCGAAGCCCAGCAGGGCACGGTCGACAAATATCTGCGTCAGACCCTTGAGCAGAACGCCGGCACCGATAATGAAGGGGTCCGCCTTGCGCTTTACTTCCAGCGCAACGCACCGACAATCACCAATGCCTATGAGATCCTCGCCGACCCGGCGCTCGCGATCGTCGCCCGGACCATTCTCAGCCTGCCGCCCGAATTCGCCGGCACCAATATCGACAAGCAGGCCGAGTATTTCCAGGAACATATTGATTTCGCCGACTTCGGTGACCCTGAAAAGCTGAACAAACTTCTGCAGCGGTTCACCAGCCTTTGGGAGCTGGAAAATCCCTCCACCACGGTGACCTCGGCATCCCTTTTCAGCTCGTCTTCAACCGGAATCTCTTCGGAGCTCATATTGGCTATCAACAACCTCAAACTCGGCGGATAGGGCAAAGGTCAATGCAATCATCACTTTATGTCGCACTGTCATCGCAGATCGCGCTTGTGAACCGGCTCAATACGATCGCCGACAATGTCGCCAACGCCAGCACGGTCGGATACAGACCCACCGAAATCCGCTTTGAATCGCTGATGAATGAAGGCACGGCATTTGTATCAGATGGTGAAACCTATCTGTCTTCGGTCGGCGGCGGCATGACCCAGACCGAAAATCTGCTCGACTTCGCCGTCCAGGGCGACGGCTGGTTCGCGATCGAAACACCGGCCGGCATGACCCTGACCCGCGACGGCCGGTTCACCATGTCCGATGCCGGCGAACTCGTCACCTTGAACGGTTACCCCGTTCTCGATCCGGGCGGCGCGCCGATCCAGCTCAATGGCAATGCGGAGCCGCCAAAGGTCTCCCGTGACGGCATCATCCGCCAGGAGGGGGCGATTGTCAGCTCCATCGGTATCTTCAGCGCCAATCTTGATGAGGGGTTCGTGCGTTTCGAGAACAGCGGAGTCGTGCCGGCCGGCGAACCTGAGCCCCTGCTTGATCGGACGAATTCCGGCGTGCTCCAGGGATACCTGGAATATTCGGGCGTCAACGCCATGGCCGAAATGAGCCGGCTCATCATGGTCACCCGGGCGTTTGAAAGCACCGCGAGCCTTGTCAAGAAGACCGAGAGAACCCTTGACGAGGCGGTTAAGACTCTCGGAGCGGTCTGATGCGGGCGGCTTTGCGTTCAGGGCGCGCGCGGTAAATGAGCGACCCCGCCCGCCCGCCGTCGCAGGGAACCCGCCGCCGGTCCTCCACGCTCGAGGCGCTGGAGCGGCTTGTCGGCCGGTTCTCAAGTCCCGATGAACTGGTGCGCCGCGGCGGTCTGGTCACGACGATCACGCCGAACAACTATCAGGTCTCCGGACTGTCGCCCTATGTCTGTCTCGGCGATTATGTCGAGCATCACGGCCGCGCGGGCATCACGCTTGGCGAGGTGGTCAAGGTCGAGCCTGATGTGGTGATCGTCTGTCCCGTCGAGCGCGGCGAGGCGATTGCGATCGGCGATCCGGTGATCCGTTTCGGGGCTTTTCGGATCGCACCGGATGCGTCCTGGTGCGGTCGCACCGTCAATGCGCTTGGTCAGCCGATCGACGGTCTCGGCCCGCTGGAGCCGGGCAAGCGCCGCCGCGCCGTCTCGGCCGATGCGCCGCCCTCCATGAGCCGTCAGCGGGTCAATATGCCTCTTAAGACCGGCATCAGGGCGATCGACATCTTCTCACCGCTTTGCCTGGGGCAGCGCCTCGGTGTGTTTGCCGGTTCGGGCGTGGGCAAGTCGACGCTGCTTTCCATGCTGACACGGGCCGAGGCGTTCGATCGCGCCGTTATCGCGCTGGTCGGAGAGCGGGGCAGGGAGGTGCGCGAATTCATCGAGGACACGCTCGGCGAACAGATGAAGAAATCCGTGGCCGTCGTCGCCACCAGCGACGAAAGCCCCATGCTGCGCCGGATGGCGCCCATGACGGCCATGGCCATAGCCGAACATTTCCGCGACAATGGCGAGAACGTGCTTTTGGTGGTCGACAGCATAACCCGCTTCGCGCACGCGATACGCGAGGTCAGCGTGGCCTCCGGAGAACTGCCCGTCGCGCGCGGATATCCGGCCACCGTATTCACCGAACTGCCGAGACTTCTGGAGCGCGCCGGTCCGGGCGGGGCCGGTGCCGGCTCGATCACCGCCATCGTTTCGATCCTCGTGGACGGCGACAATCACAACGATCCGATTGCCGATTCCACCCGCGGCATTCTCGATGGTCATATCGTGCTCGAACGCGCGCTGGCCGAGGAAGGGCGTTACCCTCCGATCAGTCCCCTTTCGTCGATTTCGCGGCTTGCCCGCACCGCCTGGGAGCCGGATGAGGAAAATCTGGTCATCCGGCTGCGCGCCCTGATCCAGCGTTTCGAGGAAACCAAGGACCTGCGGCTGCTGGGTGGCTACAGGCCGGGCGCCGACGCGGAGCTGGATATGGCGGTCCGGCAGGTGCCGGTCATCTATGAAGTCCTCAAGCAACAACCCGGGGAAAGGCTCTCCGGCGACGCCTTCGGCGACCTGGCCGATGCGATGAAAAGGGCGGCCGCGGAGCAGCAGAACGATCAGGCAGGCACGGAGGCAGCCGGCACATGACCGTCACGGAACCGGACAATGAAGCCGAGCGGACCGGCGATGCGAACCGGCAAACGGACGCAGACAAAACGGACCGGGCGCTCATTTCGGTCGGCCTGATTCTGGCGGCCTTTGCCGCCTTCTTTCCATGGTATGTCTTTCTCAATCAGGAAAAATTCGGCGTGCGGCCCTATTCACTGTCTTCCGAGCGCGACCTGCCCGGAATTGCCGGGCGAAGCGTGGTCAATGTGTCACCGCTGGCCATTCCCGATTCCGGTGAAGCGGCGGACAGTGCGTTCGATTCCATCGTCACAGCGACAATCACGCTCGACGGGCAGGAGGGCGACAACCAGGCCGGTCCGGATGAAGGGCCGGCACAGGCCTTCCCGCGACCGAAGCCTGTGTTCCGCCTGCTTCATGTCGTCAACGGCCGGGCGCTCATCGAGGACGGGAACGGCGTCTATATGGTGCGTGTCGGTTCCATCCTTCCCGATGACAGCCGCCTTGCGACACTCGAACAGCGCGATGGGCGTTGGGTGATCGTGACCTCCGACGGCGATGTCATCGAGCGCTAGTACTACAGTTGTATGTGTTCTCTTTTCTTGTAGTGGGCGATCATGGCTTG
>NZ_CFHWAF010000175.1:0-8022 GCF_984452065.1 Hoeflea sp.
ATCCGGTCGATGACCGCCTTCGTGTCGGCGACCGTGAAGTTGATTTCGCCCGAACAGGGGAAAGCGCTGATCCGTTCCTCGACCATCGCGCTCAGCTTTTCTCCCGTCGCCGAAAGCTCGGCGACGACGGCCAGCCACGGCAGCATGCCCGTATCGCAATAGCTGAAGTCCCGGAAATAGTGATGGGCGCTCATTTCGCCGCCATAGACGGCGTCTTCGTCGCGCAGCATCTGCTTGAAGAAGGCATGGCCCGTGCGGCAGATTTTGGCTGTCCCGCCGGCGGCCTCCACGATATCCATCGTGTTCCAGGTGAGGCGCGGGTCGTAAAGCACGGTGGCGCCCGGATGAGCCCGCAGCATGGTCTGGGCGATCAGACCGACGAGATAATAGCCCTCCACGAAGCGGCCGCGCTCGTCATAGAAGAAGCAGCGGTCGAAATCGCCGTCCCAGGCAAGGCCGAGATCGGCACCGTGTTCGATGACGGCGCTGCTTGCCCGCTCGCGTTTTTCCGGCAGCAGCGGATTGGGGATGCCGTTGGGCAGATCCGGGTCCGGCTGATGGTCGACCTTGATGAAGGTGAAGGGAAGATGCGCCTCCAGAAGGTCGATGACCGGTCCGGCGCAGCCATTGCCGGCATGACAGACGATCTTCAGCGGTTTGAGGTCCTGCCCGTCCACCTGTTTCACAAGGCGTTCGATATAGGCGGTCTTGTCGAGCTGCCTGGCCAGCCTGCCACGCCTGGCGTAGTCGGAAACCACCGGAAACTTGCGGTCGGAGTAAACGAGTTCCTCGATCGGTCCGAGAGCATTGTCCTGCGTCGCCGCCCGGGCGCCCGCGAGCACCATCTTGATGCCGTTATAGTTTTTCGGGTTGTGGCTTGCGGTGACCATCAGGCCGGCATCGGCGCCGCTGTGATCGGTTTGGAAGTAAACCTCTTCCGTGCCGCATTGCCCGAGCGGCAGAACGTCCACACCGCTGTCGAGCAGCCCCTGCGCGATCGCTGCCGCGAGCGCCGGACTGTCCTGCCGCATATCGTGGCCGACGACAACGCTGCTGCGCTTGTTCTGGGCGGCGACGGCCTGGCCGAAGCGGTAGGCAAACGGCAGATTGACCTGCACCGGAATTTCGCCGCGGATGTCGTAGGCTTTGAAGGCTGATGTCATGGTGTGTGATGTCCGGTGCAATCGGGTGTTCTGGGGCGCATGCGCCATGCGATATCACCCCGGACCGGACGAAACAACATGGTTTGAGCTTTGTGGCCGGGCAGCCTTCGATCAGCGGCGCAGAACCGAAACACCCGACGGCGGCAGAACGGGATCGCCGACGACGAAAGTGCCAGTGACGCCAAGATCGTCGAGGCTTTCTTCCGTGTCGCCGTAGTTCATCGCGAATGTGAGATCGCCGCGCCGCCGCAGGCGCACCCCGTCCGGCAGATCCAGTGTCGTCAGCCCCGCCTCCGCGCAGACCCGGCCGATCACATGGTCCATCAGTGCGTCATCCGGCCAGCCGCCGAGATAAAACAGCCGGTTTTGCCGCACGAGGGCGGGCACGCCGTCCCGGCTTTCAAGGACCGTCTCGCAGGATGGTCCCGGCTCGACGAACTCGCGCCACAGGTGGAAGTTTCCGGCATCCTCCGCCATCGGGACAGGCATGTCCGGGCGAAGGCTTTCCACCCGTCCGATGCTCAAGACGGCGATATCCTGCGGCAGGTTGGGCGGCAGCTTCGCCGGGATGGCGAAGTTCTCGGTTTTCGAGCCGCTGCGCGGCCCCACCAGCGCGACGCCTTCATAGGCGCGAAGGGCGGCGGTGAGCTGATCGCTCCAGGCAAAGAGCCCCGGAATGACCACGGCTGAATATCCGGAAAGATCGTCGGCGTCCGGCGGCAGGATGTCGATCGACAGCCCCTTGCGCCTCAGCGCCCGGTAATGGTCGAAAACAAGCCGGAAATAGTCGAAGTCGTGTCCGTGCGGCAGCGTTTCCCAGGCCCACTCGGACTCGTAATCGAAGATGACCGCGACATCGGCCTGTGTCCGCGGTGCCGCGTCAATGCGGGAAATATCGGCGAACGCGGCCTCGGCTTCGCGGTAGGCTTCCGCATCGGCGCCATTGGAGCGAAGCAGGCCGGCATGCATCTGCTCCTGCGCGAACGGCGCCTGCCGCCAGCGGAAATAGGAGACGGTCTCCGCCCCGTGGGCGATCGCCTCGAGGCTCCACAGGCGCACCATGCCGTCGCGCGGCGCGGGATTGTAGCCGGCCCAGTTGACCGGACCCGGCTGCAGTTCCATCACCCACCAGCGGCCGCTGGACGTTGCGCGGTAAAGGTCATGATGAAACGCCTGAAAATCGGGATCACCGGCGCGCATGAAGCGGCGTTTCCATTCGTCTCCGGCATTCGAACGGTCTTCCAGGAAGCCCAGAGGATAACAGTCCCAGCTTGACACATCGAGGTCCGCGCCGACCTTGTAGTGGTCGAAATCGAGCGTGCGGCCCATGAAATTGTGAATGATGTCGCGTCCCGGCGACAGTTTGCGCACCAGTTCCGCCTGCAACCGGTTGAAGCTGACGACCTGGTCCGAGGAGAAACGGTAGAAATCAAGCTGATGCGCCGGATTGTAGACCGTCGGTGCGACAGCCGGCAATTCGATGGAATCGAAACTTGGATATTCCTCCGACCAGAAGACATTGCCCCAGGCTTCGTTGAGCTCGTCGATTGAACTGTATTTGTTCTTCAGCCAGACCCGGAAGGCGAGAAGCGAGGCGTTGGACCAGTCCCGCGTTGTGCTGTGACAGCCATATTCATTGTCGATCTGCCAGGCGACGACGGCCGGATTTTCGCCGAACCGTTCGCCGAGCACACGCACAATCCGCAGGCATTCTTCGCGGTAGCCCTGGTGCGAAAAACTGTAGTGCCGCCGCGAACCGAAACCGCGGACCCTTCCTTCGCGGTCCACGGGCAGCATGTCGGGAATTTCGTCGACAAGCCATTTCGGCGGTGTTGCGGTGGGTGTGCCAAGAACGACCTTCAGTCCGGCAGCCCGCAGCGTTTCGATGGACCGTTCCAGCCAGTCGAGGCGCAGTTCCCCGCGTGCCGGTTCAAGCCGCGACCAGGCGAACTCGCCTATTCTCACATAGGTGATGCCGAGCTCCGCCATGCGGCGGGCATCGTCCTGCCATTGGGCCTCCGGCCAGTGCTCCGGGTAGTAGCATACGCCAATCGTCGGTGTGTCGCTCATGGTGTCAGATTTCGACCTTGGGTTCGTATCGGCCGTTCATGGGCCGGTTGAGAAGAAATGTCCTGCCCGCATGCGGATGGTCGCGCAACTGCTCGCCGCTTAATCCCTCCGTCGCCGATGTGACGATCATCCGGGATGCGTCGGGTCCGATAAAGGCGGGGCAGGTTATCTGCCACGCCGGCAATGTGATGGTCTCGACAACGGCGCCGGACGGATCGTGTGCCTCGACGCACGAGCCTTGCCATTTGGCGATCCAGACCAGCCCGTCCGCATCGACCACCGCGCCGTCCGGATAGCCGGGATGATCATCATCGCGTTCAAAAAAGAGCTCCGGTTCTCCGGCGGGCAGCCCGGTGTGCGGGTCCGTGGCCACGCGCATGACCTTTCCCGTCGGGCTGTCGGCAAGATAGGCCGCCGTTCCGTCGGCGGTGAAGCAAATGCAGTTGGTCACCGTGATGTCGGTGAAAATCCGCCGCAATGCGCCGCGGAAGTAATGGTAGATGGACCCGGCATTCGGCTGCGCCGATTTGCCCATCGTGCCGACCCAGAACGCGCCGCACGGGTGAACGCGGCTGTCATTGGAGCGCGTTACATCGTTATCCGCCTCTATGTCGATCAGCCTGTCGAGGCTGCCGCTGTCGACGGATCGCAGATAAAGCCCGTATTCGGTCGCGAGAATGTGTGTGTTGTTGTCCACCACGGCCAGCGCGCTCGCCAGGAACGGCAGATCGTGGACTTTCGAGACAGTATCGGACAGCCGGCGCTCGATCAGCTTGCGGCCGTGAATGTCGAACCACCATGCGGTGTCGCTGTCGGGATCGTAGGTGGGGCCTTCGCCCAGAGCGCGTATGTCGCTGTCAAAGACGGTACAGTCGAAATCTGCCGGATTCATCTCATGCTCCGAAGACCGCGTCATAGGTCTCAATCGACAAACGCGCGCGTCTGGCGATTTCTGCCGTATCCATACCCGGCTTGTAAAGGCTGGATCCGAGACCGAATGTCCGCACGCCGACATCACGATAGCTTTGATAATTGTCGTGCGAGACACCGCCAACCGCGCCGACCTCGATATCGCCGGGCAGTACAGCCTTTATGGCCGAGATTCCCGGCGGACCCAGAACATTCGCCGGGAAGAATTTCAGCCCCGAGGCGCCGGCCTCGACGGCGCTCAGCGCCTCCGTCGGCGTGAAGACGCCGGGCATCGTCACCATCTTGCAGTCGCCGGCGGCGCGGATCACCGCCGGATTGACATTCGGGCTGACCATCAGTGTTCCGCCGGCTTCCGCCAGCCGCTCGACATCGGCGAGTTTCAAAACCGTTCCGGCTCCGATGAGACAGCCGGCCGGCGCCGTATCGACGGCGATTTTGATCGATGCGAAGGGATCGGGTGAGTTGAGCGGAATTTCGATCGCTTCGAAACCGGCATCGACGAGTGCATTGACGGTCTGCGCCGTCTCTTCCGGTTTCAGTCCGCGCAGGATCGCCACCAGCGACCGCTTGAGAGAAGGCCAGGGGATTGTGTGTGTCATGCGTTAAGCTGCCCGTAGTCGGCTTGATGGTTCGAGGGCCAGTAGCGGCGCGCGCCGGCGACGAGCCCTTTCAGCACGGCTTCGTCGGCGTCGATCGCGACGACGTCGTGACCGAGCGATTGGAATGCGGATCTGTATAACCCGAAAAGCTTGCCGGACGCGATAAGGTGGATCGGCCCCTTGACGGAAAATTTCGACAGCGCAGCGCCAATCTCACTGCCGATCAAAAGTCCGGACAGACGCTCATAACTTGCGGTCACCTCGCGGGCATAGAGCAACTGTCCGGCCCGTATGGTGAAAAGCAGCTGGGAAATCGCCTCGGGATTCGCACAGGCTTGCGCGATGCCTGAAAGAAAATCCTTGCTGTCCGGCCGGCAGTTCCCGCCATCCCCGACAGCGTGCCGCAGAATGGAATAGCGGGTAATCATCCCGAAGAGTTCGCCGGTCATGTAGGTGGAAAATCCGGTGACCCGGCGATCTTCAACACTGACCCATTTGGAATGCGTGCCGGGCATGCAGGCAAGTCCGGACGCATGCTCGCCGGCAAAGGCGCCGAGCAACTGGGTTTCCTCACCGCGCATCACGTCCGGATGCGACGGATCGCGCTGTGCGAGGCCCGGAAGAATACGCACGTCGCGGGCAGGACCGTCGACGGTGATCGCCCGTTCCAGGACGTCCGACAATGCCGCGGGAACGGTCAGGTAGCGCGCCTCCTGCCAGCCCTGCCTGGAGCCGGCCATGCCGCATATGACGACGGGCAGATCCTCCGCCGCTCCCAAAGCGGCAAGATGTGTTTCCAGCACGGATGCAAAGCCGGCCGTTGCCGAATGGGTCATGCCCTCGTCGCTGCGGCGTTCCGCCATGGGACGGCCGTCTTCCGAAATCAGCCAGATTCGAAAGCTTGACGTACCCCAGTCGGCGGCGGCGCAAAACGGCTGCATGTCTTTAACCCGTCACCACCACTCCGCCATCGACCACGAGCGCCTGGCCGGTCATCATTCTCGACGCCGAAGACGCAAGGAACAATGTCGGCGCGACGATATCGTCCGGTGCGATTTCTTCCTTCAGGCACTGCCGTTCCAGATGGGCGCTCAGGGCTTCCGGCGTGACCCACAATTCGCGCTGGCGGTCCGTCAGAACCCATCCCGGCATCAGCGCATTGACGCGGATATTGTGTTTTCCGAGTTCCCGCGCAAGGCCGCGTGTGAGGCCTGTGATGCCCGATTTCGAGGCGACATAGGCCGGATAGCCCTCATTGCCCATCATGTAGGAGATGGAGGAGAAATTGATGATCGAGCCGTGCCCGGCCTCGCGCATGTCCTTCAGCACCTCCTGGGCAGTGAAGAAGTGCGGCCTCAGATTGATGTTGATGGCCTTGTCCCAGTCATCGACCGTGAATTCCTCGAGGCTGTGCCGGTTATCCGATGCCGCATTGTTGACGAGGACGGTGATCGGCCCGTGTGCCTCCCGTGCCGTTGCGATCGAGGAACGCAAGGCCTCGATATCCGTGATGTCGCAAGCCATGAACAGCGGGCGATTGCCGTATTCGGCTTCCAGGCGGTCACATAGCTCCGTGGCGTCGGAGCGCTGAACGAAGGCGACCTTTGCTCCTTGGGAAACGAAGCCTTCCGTCAGCCAGGCGCCGATTCCCGAGCCGCCGCCGGTGATGAAGACGGACTGTCCCTTGAGATCATCGAAATGTGACGATAGTTTCATCTTTGCTTACTCCAGTCAGAATTGCCTCGCGTCGCGCGTTATGCCACTCGTGTTTCAGGTAGCCAGTGTTCATAGCCGCAATCCCTCAATGACCCACATGGTTTCGGGAAAGCTCCATGGCAGGGTCAGACCGTGGTTCATGAGATAGGTCCCGCTCAGATCGACGGATTCGGATTTGAGCGTCTGGGTGCCGCGGGAAAGACCGCTCGCACTGTCACGGTTGATCAGGGTAATCCGGTAGCGCGCCTCCGGGTCCAGCCGGGTCAGGCGCAACGGCCGCGGCGCGATCTGGCTGCTGGTCGTCGCCTTGCCGGCGAAGACCACGAACCGTTCGTGGTCGACCGACAGCTGCTGTTCGGCGATGACGGCCGGATCGGGGCTCTCCAGCCGCAATATGTCGGCTTTCATCATCCAGTCCTGATTGTCTTTCCACCAGCCGATCACCTGCCGCAGCACGCGCGCCTCTTCATCGGTCAGTTCGCGCGGGTCCATCTCGATGCCCATATGCCGCTGGGCCGCGACCCAGGCGCGGAAGCGGATGTTGAGCGTGCGGCCCGACGTGTGGCACTGCCGCGGCCCGACATGGCTGCCGGTGACCGAGGCCGGCAGGAACAGGGATGCATTGTGCTGCATCTTCAGCCGTTCGAGCGCATCGTTGCTGTCGCTGAGCCAGACCCGGTGCGTGCGTTTGAGAATACCGAAATCGATCCGCCCGCCGCCGGACGCACAGCTCTCGATCTCGACAAGCGGGAATTCCTGCCGCAACCGGTCGAGCAGGGCGTAGGATCCGCGCGTCTGCGCGGCATCGGGCATCGGCAGGACCCGGTTGTGATCCCATTTGATGTACTCGATCGCATGATCGCGCAAAATGGCCGAGATACGGTCGAACAGGAAGTTCTGAACCTCCGGCAACGCCATATTCAGCGCTTTCTGATTGCGGCCCAGGATCTGGTCCTCACCGCCCAGCGCCCAGTCGGGATGGGCCCGGTGAATGTTCGAATCCGGATTGATCATCTCGGGCTCGAACCAGATCCCGAAGGTCATGCCGAGGCTGTGCACATGCTCGATCAGCGGATTGAGCCCGTCCGGATATTTGCGCGGATCGACCTCCCAGTCGGAGAGCGCCCTCGTGTCGTCGTCGCGGTAGCCGAACCACCCGTCGTCGAGCACAAAACGTTCCGCGCCGAGCTCGGCGGCGCGGCCGGCGATGTCCTTCAGCGCCGGCAGGTTGTGGTCGAAATAAACCGCTTCCCAGCAGTTGAAATGCACCGGCCGCGGCCGCCCCGGTTCGGGCATCTGCACGATTTCATCCCGCAGATGCCGCTGAAAGGCGACGGCACAGCCGTTCAGCCCGTCATCTGAAAAGGTGACGTAGAGTGGCGCCGTTTCAAACCGGGTCTGCGGGGCGACCTCCATGCGCTCGGCATGGCCGAACTGGATCTGGCGCCGCCCGTCCGGCAGTTCCTCGGCGATCATCTTGTGGCCGCCGGACCAGCCATAGTGAAAGGCGTAGGCGTGGCCCTGCGTATTCGTGGCGCCGCGGC
>NZ_CFHWAF010000176.1:0-7981 GCF_984452065.1 Hoeflea sp.
GCCTCCAGCGCTGCCGCATCCACTTCCATCGCCAGGTAGGGAATGTATTTGAACCTTTTGACGGACGAGACGCTGTAGCCGATCATTCTGATCAACAGCGTTTGCTGGACTCGATCGACCCGGCTCACCATCGCCGCCCGCGCCGCCGCATCCTTGAAGCTGCTTTTGGGCGAAGCCCCGGAGCTGGCTTCGGCTCTCAGCCCGACGATGACCCTCACCCGGCCTTTCGCCTGGGCCTTGACCCGCAGCGCGGCAACGCGTGCCGGTTCGGGCGCCGAGACGATCGGGTCCGTGGTGACCGTGCCGGTGAAATAATCGGCGCTGCCCGAGCCCGTCGGCCGGCTGCCCGCCTTGTAGATGTCCATGGTGCGTCCTTGTGTTGGTGTGTTGCCGGTCCTGCCTTGCAATAGCGAAATAGCGCCCGGGCCGCCCGCCCGCAATGCCTTCTTGGCGCCCCATAGCTATAATAGGGTGTTTGCTTTCGTCGCAGGGAGGACGTCATGAGCGCAGAGGAAGTGTCCTGGGTGTTTTCTTCGAAGATCAAGGAGGGCGCACTCGAACGGGTCAAGGCCATGATCGCGGAGATGTGCGAGAACACGCAAAGGTCCGAGCCGGGCACGCTCGCCTATGAATGGACGATCAGCGAGGACGGCAAGCGGGCGCAGGTGCACGAGCGCTACCGCGACAGCAAAGCCGCGAGCGACCATCTCGATGCCTTCAACACGCACTATGCCGCACGGCTGATGGAGCTGGTCGAGCCGGCGGGCATGGTCGTGTTCGGCGCGCCCGATGCGGCGCTGAAACAGATGCTCGGCGGGACCGGGGCGGTCTTCATGCACCCGGCGGGCGGCTTCAGGCGCTGAGCGCTCAGAGCGGCGGGCGCCTTACCCCTCCTCCTCGGCCCTGTGATACTTGGCGCGGATCTCACCCAGATCCACCGTCGGCTCCGGAGCCTTCAGCTTCATGCCCTCCAAGGTTTCCAGGATGATGCGGGAGGCGGCGAGGTTGCGGAACCATTTGTGGTTCGACGGGATGACATACCAGGGGGCATGGTCGGTCGAACATTTCGACAGCATCGCCTCATAGGCCTTGACGTAATCGTCCCACAGTTCGCGCTCGGCATAATCAGCCTCGGAAATCTTCCAGTGGCGGGCCGGATCGTCGAGGCGTTTCCTGAAGCGCTCAAGCTGCTCGTCCCTGGAAATCCACAGGAAGAATTTGAGGATGGTGACGCCGGCCTCGCTCAGTTGGCGCTCGAAGGCGTTGATGGCGTCGTAGCGCTTTTCCCAGACATTTTTGGGCGCCAGGCCATGCACGCGCACGACCAGCACATCCTCATAGTGCGAGCGGTTGAAGACGCCGACCTGGCCGAGGCCGGGCACGGCCTTGTGGATGCGCCAGAGGAAATCATGGGCGCGCTCCTGCGCACTCGGCTGCTTGAAGCCGGTGACGCGCGTGCCCTGCGGGTTCATCGCCTGGATGACATGCCAGCACACGCCGTCCTTGCCGGCGGCGTCGATGCCCTGCAGCACGATGAGCAGGGCGTGTTTCTTCTCGGCATACAGCAGTTCCTGCAGGCGGGTGATGCCGGCAAGCGCCTCGCCGAGCTCGGGCATCGCCTTTTCATGGCTCTCATTGTGGCCGTGGAAACCCGGATCGATGTCGGCAAGGCTGACCCTGGTTCCGGGTTTGACGATCAGGCGTTCGGAATAGTCCACCGGCGCGTTCCTTCCGCATGGGTTGCAGAGGGATGATAGAACGGCGCAGGGCTACGCGCTATGGATTAGTTCGTCTATTCGCCGCTGTAGTGCGGGTCACGGCGCTCGATCCAGGCGGCAAGGCCCTCATGGACATCGCGGGTCGCGGCCATGCGCGCGAAGGCGGCGGCCTCGACGCGCAAGCCCTCGTCGATCGGCATGTTGAGGCCGCGGGTCGCGGCGTTCAGAATACGGGCGACGGTGAGCGGCGAATGGCGCAGGATGCGCTCGGCGAGTTCGAAGGCGGCCTCCACCACCTTCCCGTCCGGCACGATGCGGTTGACGATACCGATCTCCAGCGCGCGCTGCGCATCGAAGGGATCGCCGGTCAAGAGATGTTCCAGCGCGCGCTTGCGGCCGGCAAGGCGCGGCAGGCGCTGGGTGCCGCCGAAGGTCGGCGGAATGGCGATCGCCACTTCCGGCTTGGCAAAACGGGCGCTTTCCGCCGCCACGGCGAGATGCGCCGCCTCGGTCACCTCGCAGCCGCCGCCATAGGCAAGCCCGTTGACGGCGACGATGACCGGCTTCTCGAACGCCTCGATGCGGGCCGTCATCGCCTGACCGGGATGGACAAACTCTCTCAAGGCGACATCCGGACCGACGGCAATGCTCTGGGTGAATTCGGGGATGTCGCCGCCGGCCGAGAAGGCCCGCCCTGCCCCGGTCAGGATCACGGCGCGCAGGGCCGGGTCCGCCTCGACCGCATCGAGGCGCTGCATCAGCCGGTCGATGGTCGCATAGTTGAGCGCGTTGAGCTTTTCCGGCCGGTTGAGGGTCAAAAGCGCGACCGCGCCGCGCGTTTCCATCAGCACGTCATCCGTCATATCGGGCTCCTTCCGGTGTCGCTTGCAGACAGGTTAGCGCCGTGCTATCTGTTTTTAAACTAACTGGTCGGTATACATACGATCTGGAGGCCGATATCCATGCCCCGGGACGGCGAAAGGACGAGGACCCATATCCTCAAGACCGCCAATCTGATGTTTTATGCCGACGGCATCCGCGCGACCGGCGTCGACGCCATTGCCCAGAAGGCGGGCGTGACGAAACGCACGCTCTACTACCACTTCCGCAGCAAGGACGATCTCATCACGCATTACCTGCAATCGCGCGATGCGCCCAACCTTGCGGTCTTCGAGGTCTGGTTCGGCGAGACCGGGGGCGATATGGCAACCCGTGTCGAGGCGCTGTTCCTGCGGCTTGCCGAGGCCGGACGGCGGGCCAAATGGCGCGGCTGCGCCTTCCTGCGCACGGCGGGCGAGCTTGCCAACATGCCCGGCCATCCGGCGATCAAGGCGGCCTCGGCGCACAAGAAGCGGGTCGAGGCCTGGCTCGCCGGCGCGTTCGAGGAAGCCGGCCTTGAAGACCCGGAGCTCCTTGCCCGGCAGGTGGCGCTGTTGATGGACGGCGCGTTTGCCGTCACCCTCGTTCACCACGACCCGGCCTATTTCGAAGCGGCCGGCAAGGCCGCCGCGGCGCTGATTGAAGCAAATCCGGCTAGCGATGCAGGTTCCGGTGGTGGTGGAGCGGCGCATTGACGATCTCCGCAAGGCGCTCGCGGTGCGACAGGCGGTTGTCGATCGCCCGCTCCATGGCGACGCGGACAGCGCCGAGGATCACCAGCCAGACCAGCAGATAGACCCAGATCCAGACGATCGCCGTCCAGGAAATCTGCGGCACGATCCAGCCGAAACCGCACATGAGCACGGCGAGGAACTGGGTTCCAAGGATCGCGAGAAACAGCGGGCGGGCCGGAAACGGCGGCTCGAAGAACCAGCGATGGGTGCGCGTGACCAGCAAAAGCAGATGGCCGCCGGCGACAAGCTGCAGGAACATGACGGTCTGCAGATGTGCCTCGTCGGTGAGGCCGAAATAGCTTTGCAGGCCGGGATGCTTCATCACGGCGAAGCCGATCAGCAGCAGACCGAAGGACTGGACGATGGAGGCAAAGCCGAGCACGGCCGAGACCGAGAGCAGCCGCGGCATGCGCCAGCGGATCGGCTTTTGCGACACGGCCGTGTTGTCATAGGCAATGGTCATGATGGGCACGTCGTCGAGCAGCGACATGATGACGATCATGATCGCCGTCAGCGGCTGGAAGCCGAGGAAGATCGTGGAAAGCACCACCAGGAACATGATGTCCATGGTCAGCGCCACGCGGTAGATCGTGTAGGAGGTGATGCGGCCGAAGATGCGCCGCGCCTCGTCGATGGCGTTGTCGATGACGGAAAGGCCGGGCGCCGTCAGGATCAGCGCCGCCGCGCCGCGCGCCGCATCCGTCGCGCCGGAGACGGCGGTGCCGCAATCGGCCTGTTTGAGCGCCGGGGCGTCGTTGACGCCGTCGCCGGTCATCGCCACCAGATGGCCGCGCTGCTGCAGCGCCTTGACGATGGCATATTTATGTTCGGGAAAGACCCGGGCGAAACCGTCGGCCGTTTCGATGGAATCGGCGATCCTGGCGGGCACGTGATCGGGATCCATATCCTTGGGGAAGGCATCGGCGGCGGCGATGATATTGGCGCCGAGACCGAGCTGGCGGGCCGTCTCGCGGGCAATCGCCGTGTCGTCGCCGGTCACCATCTTGACCGTCACGCCCTTGGCGCGGACCTTCTCGATGGTGGCCTTTGAATCGTCGCGCGGCGGATCGAACATCGGCAGGATGCCGAGCAGGCTCCAGCTCTTGCCGCCGTCCTCGGACCGGGCAACGCCGAGCGCGCGATAGCCGCGCGCGCCGAGAGCGGCCACCGTCTCCTCGACCTTTTTGGCCACCTTGGCGGAGGGTTTTGAGAGTTCGACAATCGCCTGCGGCGCGCCCTTGGCGACATTGATCTTCCTGCCCTTTTCGTCGGACGCCTCGGCAAGGGTGCGCTTGGAAACCGGGTCGAAGGGCGTAAAACTCGTCACATGATAGGCGTCGCGCGCGATGGGGTTTTTCAGCGCCGCAAACACCGCGCTGTCGATCACGTCGCTGTTTTCCCGTTCCGAGGCGATGGCCGCGGCCAGCACCACATCCTGCGGGTCTTTTGCATCGAGGAGCACCGGATCGCCGATGGACAGCTGGTTCTTGGTCAGCGTGCCCGTCTTGTCGGAGCACAATATGTCGACGCCCGCCATTTCCTCGATGGAAGCAAGACGCGAGACGATGGCCTTTTCCTTCGACAGCGCCAGCGCGCCGAGCGCCATGGTGATGGAAAAGACTGCCGGCATCGCCACCGGAATGGAGGCGACCAGCAGGATCAGAACGAATTGCAGGATGTCGAGCGCATCGGCGACGCCCCAATTGTCGGCGACGACGATATCGCGCCAGACCTGCACCGCCACCATGATGAGCGCCAGGACGACGGCGACGGCGATTAGGAAATTGCCGATCTGGAACATCGCCCGCTGGGCATGGCTGACGGCGCCCGCTCCGGCGACCAGCGTTGCCGTGCGGCCGAAGAACGTGTTCGGCCCGGTGGCGATGACGACGCCCGTCATCTCACCCTGTTTGACCACCGAGCCGGAATAGGCCTCGTCGCCCGGCTTCTTGGCGACGGGCAGCGATTCGCCCGTCAGCGCCGCCTGATCGATCGACGCATAATCCCCTGCCACAAGCCGCAAATCGGCCGGGACGATCTCACCGAGGCGGATCTTCACCATATCGCCGGGCACGAGCGTTGCCGCATCGACGGTCGCGAAAGCCCCGTCGCGCAGGGCCGTCGCATGCGGCGCGAGGCTTTTCTTCAGGGCCGCAAGCGCATTGGACGCCTTCATGTCCTGCCAGAGCTCAAGGCTCGCATTGAAGACAAGCAGGCCGACGATGATGATGAAATCGTCCCAGCGCCCGAGGAAGGCCGAGACCAGCGCCGCCGCCTCGATCATGAAGGCGATCGGCCCGGTGAAATATCTGATGATCTTCGCCGCTAGGCTGACATGTTTTTCCGGCAGCGCGTTCGGCCCGTATTGCGTCAGGCGCTTTTGCGCCTCGCCGTCCGTCAGGCCCTTATCCGCATCCGAACCGAGCTTTTCAAGCACTGCGTCGACCGGCATGGATTCAAGATCCGTGCCCTTGTTGTTACCGGCTTCGGCTGACGTGTTCATGCGCATTCCCCGCAAATGGCTGTGCCTGAAGTATGGACAATCTGCAGTGGAAATGAAGCCGGAAAACGACAATTCTCGCAGTGACACGCTATGGCGCATGCGCCGGCTCCCGCTATATGATCGGGCCTCAAGGGAGAAACACGCATGTCCGGACCGCTCGACGGCTTCAAAGTGATCGACCTGACTTCGATGGTTTCCGGTCCGTTGGCCACCCGCACGCTGGCCGATCAGGGCGCCGACGTCATCAAGGTGGAAGCGCCGGCGGGCGATCATGCACGGCGGGTGGCAAAGCGGCGCGGCGGCTTTTCCGCATCCTTCGTCAACAACAACCGCAACAAGCGCTCGATCGTCCTCAACCTCAAAACGCCGGACGGGCTCGCCGCCCTGAAGCGGCTTGCGGCCGATGCCGATGTCATCGTGCAGAACTTCCGGCCGGGCGTCGCGGAACGGATCGGTGTCGGCGAAGCGGCGATCCGGGAGGTCAACCCTGAGATCATCTATGTCTCCATCGCCGGTTTCGGCTTTGAGGGGCCCTATTCGGCAAAGCCGGTGTTCGACCCGCTGATCCAGGCGGTCTCGGGCCTCACCACCGTGCAGGCCGGCTCGGACGAGGCGCGTCCGCGGCTTGTCAGGACGATCCTTCCCGACAAGCTCACCGGCGTTCAGGCGGCGCAGGCGATCACCGCCGCGCTGCTGTCGCGTGCCCGCACCGGCAAGGGCCAGCATGTGCGCCTTTCGATGCTCGACACGGTCGTTGCCTTTCTGTGGGCCTCGGATATGGGGCGGCATACCTTTGTCGGCGAAGAAGGCGAAAGCGAAACGGCGCAGTCCTTCATCGATCTCATTTACGAGACGACGGACGGCTATATCAGCGTCGCGGTGATGCAGGACAAGGAGTGGCAGGCCTTTGCCCATGCTGCCGAGCGCCCGGACATTCTGGAAGACGAGCGCTTCAAAACGGCGGAGGGACGCGAGACCCACAAGGACGAGCGGCTGAACCTCATCCAGTCGATCCTGAAAGAGCGCGGCAGCGCCGAGTGGCTGGAAAGGCTTGAGGCGGCGGATGTCCCTTGCGCGCCGGTGCTGACGCGTAGCGAGGTGGTGCGCCATCCGCAGGTCGCGGCCAACGGCCTGATCGTCGAACTGGACCATCCGCAGGCCGGGCGGCTTCGCCAGGCCCGCAGTCCGGCATGGTTCTCCGGGACCGCCCCGGAAAACCGCATGGGCGCGCCGCTGCTTGGCGGTCAGACGCGCGAAATCCTCGCCGAACACGGCTTCGATGACGCTGAGATCGCTGAGCTCGAGGCGAGCGGGGCGGCGGTGCAGGCCGGATAGACGGCACCGCCGACCAATGACCATTACGCGACCGAATCAAGTTTTGGCGCTTCTTCACGGCTGCATAAACAATTTAGGCAGACGCTGCCACAATTCGCCACCACATACAAAAGAACAGATCAGGAAAGGAGAAAGTCATGTCTATCCTGGATCAGTTTTATACTTGGCAAAAGCGAAACCGTACAGCCTACCACCTGCGTTCGCTTTCTGACCACTCTCTCGCCGATCTCGGCCTGAGGAGAAGCCAGATTGACGACTATGTCCGTCGCAAGATCGGCGAATAAGACAGATGCTGTAAACACGCCAACGGGCGCTGGACAAACCAGGCGCCCGTTTTCGTTTCTGGACACGCGGATAACCGCTTTGCATTTGTGCCGGTCGTCTTCCGGCGATGTGCCATAACCCGTTCTCTTTCGTCAAAAAGCGCTATAATCAGCCATCCTGACAGGCCGGTCCTGATCGGGACAATACGGGCTTCGGATTTTTGCTGTCGGGAGGCGCTTGGATGGAAAAACATGTCGTTCTGCTGCATGGGGCCTTTGCGGGGCCTTGGTGTATGGAAAATTACCGGCGCTTCTTCGAGGAGCGCGGCTGGACCTGCCACGCCCCGGCGCTCCGCTTCCATGACGGCGACCCGAAGGCGGACCCCGATCCGGCTTTTGCCGACACCAGTATCATGGACTACACCAAGGATATTGCAGCCTTTGTCAAAACGCTGGACAGCCCGCCGATCATTGTCGGTCACGCGGTCGCGGCCCTCATCGCCCAGCAAGTCGCCGCCCAGGGGCCGGCGCGCGGGCTGGTGCTGATCA
>NZ_CFHWAF010000177.1:0-7900 GCF_984452065.1 Hoeflea sp.
GCGGCCAGATCGTTGACGGTTGCCTTTCGCATCAGTCCTCCCTTACCGGATTCTTAAGGAAGCAATGACGGCCTCGCAATGGCGAAAAAATGAAAAACATCATGATTCTGATTGCTTTCCATCAGAACCATGATGTTTTCTGTTGCCTGTTGAATGCGCCCGTCAGACGTACCGGTTGACGAGATTCTCGAGATATTCCTGCTTGCCGGATCGCGGTTGCGGATTGATGTTTTCGGCCTCGACCCGCGCGGCAATCTCCTCCAGGGAACGCGCGCCGGAGACCATTTTGGCATTTTCGTCGTCGTTCCAGCCCGCATAGCGCTGATCGACAAAACCGGACAGATCGCCATCGTCGATCATCGCCGCGGCGGCCTTCAGCCCGCGCGCGCAGCAGTCCATACCGCCGATATGCGCGATCAGCAGGTCCTCGGGATCGAGCGACTGGCGGCGAAGCTTTGCGTCGAAATTGGTGCCCCCGGTCGTGAACCCCCCGCCCAGCAGGATCTGGTAATAGGCGAGCGCCATTTCGGGGACATTGTTCGGAAACTGGTCCGTGTCCCAGCCGGACTGGTAGTCGTTGCGATTCATGTCGATCGAGCCGAAGATGCCGAGCGCATTGGCGGTCGCCAGTTCGTGCTCGAACGAGTGGCCGGCAAGGATCGCATGCCCCTGTTCGATATTCACCCGCACCTCGTTCTCAAGGCCGTAGCGCTTCAGGAAGCCGTAAACCGTCGCCACATCGTAGTCATACTGGTGCTTTGTCGGCTCCTGCGGTTTCGGTTCGATCAGGATCGTCCCCGCAAAACCGATCTTGTGCTTGTAGTCGACGACGAGGTTGAGGAAACGCCCAAGCTGATCGAGTTCGCGGCCCATATCGGTGTTGAGCAGCGTTTCATAGCCTTCGCGCCCGCCCCACAGCACATAGTTCTCTCCGCCCAGGCGATGGGTCGCGTCGATGCATGTCTTGACCGTCGCCGCCGCGAAGGCAAAGACATCGGGATCCGGATTGGTCGCCGCCCCCGCCATATAGCGGCTGTTGGAGAACAGGTTTGCCGTTCCCCACAGGAGCTTCAGCCCCGTATCGGCCTGCTTGCCTTCGAAGTAATCCACAATGGCGTTGAGGTTCTTCGTGTTCTCGGCGAAATCCGCACCCTCCGGCCGCACATCCGCATCGTGGAAGCAGTAATAGGGAACGCCGAGAAGCGAGAACATCTCGAAAGCCACATCGGCCTTCAGCCGCGCGGCATCCATCGTATCGCCGAACCATGGGCGGTCGAAGGTCTGCCCGCCAAAGGGGTCGAGCCCCGGCCAGCAGAAATTGTGCCAGTAGCACACGGCAAAGCGCAGATGATCCTCAAGGCGCTTGCCGAGAACAATCTCGTTCGCATCATAGTGACGAAATGCAAGCGGGTTCCGGCTTTGCGGCCCCTCATAGGCAATCTTCCCGATATCTCCAAAAAAACCAGTCGTCATCGCATCGTACTCCGTATGGCCGGATAGGTTTCCCGGTACTGTAGATAGGCGTCTTCATAAGCCTGGCGCAGCGCGCTCACCGGCTCGATGGTTTGGTCGATAGGCGGCGGCGTGCAGGAGGCCAAGGACATCTTGCCTTCCGCCAGCATCGCCAGCCGGGCCGCGCCGAACGCGGCCCCGACATCGCCCGCCGCCGGAACGTCGACGGGGACATTCAGAGCCGTCGCAATGGTGCGCAGCCAATAGTCGGAGCGCGACCCGCCGCCGCTGGCAACAAGACGTTCAATCTTTGTGCCCGTGGCCTGCAGCGCCTCGAGGCTGTCGCGGAAGGCAAACGCCACGCCCTGAAGGATCGACGCAGTGATGGCAGCCGCATCCGTGTCCAGCGAAACACCCGTCAGAACACCCCGGATCGCGGCATCATTGTGCGGCGTGCGTTCGCCGGAGAGGTAAGGAAGGAAAACCCCCTCCGGCGCCCGCAACGTATCACCGAGCTCCTGGGTGAGAGACGCCGCGGATTTGCCGACAAGCGCCGCGAACCAGTTGAGGCTGTCGGTCGCCGACAGGATCACGCCCATCTGGTGCCAGCGGTCCGGCAGCGCATGGCAAAAGGCATGAACGGCGCTGCCGGCTTGCGGCCGGTAGGCGTCATTGGCCGCGAAGATCACGCCGGATGTGCCGAGCGAGACGAACGCCGACCCATCGGCAATCGTTCCCATCCCCATGGCCGTGGCGGCATTGTCGCCCGCGCCGCCGGCGACGACGGTGCCGGGCCGCATGCCCCATTCGCCGGCAAGCGCGCTGCGCAAGCCCCCGCCGGCCTGGCTGCCTTCGACCAGCCGCGGCATCTGATCGGCGTCCATCGAGGACGCGGCGAGCAGTTCGGACGACCAGCGCCGCTCGCCCACGTCAAGCCAGCTTGTCCCGGAGGCATCGGACATTTCGGAGATATGCTCTCCTGTCAGCCAAAGTCGAAGATAATCTTTTGGCAACAATACTTTGGCTGTTTTGTTGAATGTGTCGGGTTCATGGTTGCGCACCCAAAGCAGCTTGGGCGCGGTAAAGCCGGGAAAGACGATGTTTCCGGAGATGGTTCTGAACTTCGGATCGGCATCGAGCTGCGCAGCCTCGGCATGCGCACGCGTATCGTTCCACAGCATGCACGGACGCAGCACCGCATCGTCCTCGTCAAGCAGTGTGGCGCCGTGCATCTGGCCCGAAAGTCCGATCGCACCGACTTCGGCGAGTGAGACCGGCGACTTGACCTTGAGTTTCCCGACGGCACTGCGGGTCGCATCGATCCAGTCTGCCGGGTCCTGCTCGGACCAGCCGGCCGACGGCCGCGACACTTTGAGATCAGCCGTCGCGGAGGCGACGATCTGCTGCCGCTCGTCGATGAGCAGCGCCTTGACCCCGGATGTGCCAAGATCGATACCGAGATACATGTTTCCTCCATCGGCCGGCAGACTATGCAAGCCGTTTCTCTTCACCCATGCCGCCTAAGAGCATCCGCCATTGCGGAACACAAGGCTCCGCATTGCCGCATCGTCTCAGGAAGACAGGGCCCCGGGCCCGGGTGTCGCGCCTGGCGGACATTTGCCCAGAATGATCATTCCAAGCACCTCGTCCTTGTCCACGTCGTCGGTCTTGGCATGCCCGACGACCTGTCCGTTTTTCATCACGGCAACCCGGTCCGCGAGATCGAACACATCGTGGATATCATGGCTGATCAGGAAAATGCCGATCCCTTCCGACTTCAACTGCAGGATCAGTTCCGAGACCTGCGCGGTCTCCTCCGGACCGAGGGCTGCCGTCGGCTCGTCCATGATCAGGATGCGGGCGTTGAACAGGATGGCCCGGGCAATCGCCACCGATTGCCGCTGACCGCCCGACAGCGCCTTGACCGGATCCTTGAAGCGCTGGAAACGCGGATTGAGGCGCCCCATCACCTCGCGGGCCTTGGCCTCCATCGCCACATCGTCAAGCGTGCCCCAGGGGGTGAGCAATTCGCGTCCGAGATAAAGGTTCGCCGCGGTGTCGACATTGTCGGCGAGCGCCAGCGTCTGGTAGATCGTCTCGATGCCGTAGCCCTTGGCGTCGCGCGGATTGTCGATCGTCGCCGGATTGCCGTCGATGTGGATCTCTCCGGTATCGCGCTGATAGGCCCCCGAAAGGATCTTGATAAGCGTCGACTTGCCCGCGCCGTTGTGCCCGAGAAGCGCAACGACCTCGCCGGCAAAAAGGTCCACCGACGCATCGTCCACGGCGTGAATGCCGCCGAACGATATCGAGATATTGCGCATATCCACCAGGGGCTGGGTTTGTGTATTCATGCCCATGATCCTCTTCCCCTGTTCTAATGCCGCGCTCTGCGGTAGAGCGAATCCAGCCAGACCGCGATGACCAGCACGATACCGACGACGATGTTCTGGAGCGGCGTGTCGACACCCATGAGAACCATGCCCGATTGCAGCGACTGCATGACGAGCGCTCCGATCATGGCGCCGGCAATCGTGCCGACGCCGCCGGCAAGCGATGTGCCGCCGATGACGGCCGCCGCGATCGTCAGCAGTTCGTCGAGCGTCCCTTGAGCGTTTGTGGCCGCGTTGAGGCGTGCGGTCGAGATCGCCGCCGCGATGGCGCACAGCACGCCCATGATGATGAAGATCTTCATCGTCACCCAGCGGGTGTTGATGCCGGCAAGGTCCGCCGCCTCCGGATTGCCGCCAAGCGCGAAGACATAGCGTCCGAAGCGCGTGCGCGTGGCCAGAAACGTCATGACGATGGCGACACCGATGGCGACAAGGACGGGAACCGCGATGCCGTGTCCGATAAAGACTTCGGCCTCGGGACCCTCGATCTGCCCGTCGCGTATCATCCTGCGCACGATGCCGATGGGATAATAATAGACATTGACGATATAGACCGTGCCGAGCACGAGAAGGCATCCGAGACTGGCCAGGAAAGCCTCTGCCCAGACCGGACGCAGGGGAAACTGGAACCGTTTGCGCTGCCGGCGCGCAAAGGCGATCATCGCGACAATCGCCACACAGGCGATAAGGCCGATGATCCAGCTCGCCAGGACGCCGACCGAGCCGTGCGGCCCGCCGCCGAGCAGCCGAAACGTCTCGTTCATCGGCGCCACGGTACGGCCCGATGTCACCCACCAAGCGGCGCCGCGCCAGACCAGCAGGCCGCCCAGCGTCACGATGAATGCCGGCACACCCCAATAGGCGATGACGTAACCGTGCAGCGCGCCGATGGCGGCGCCGACCAGAATGCCGACCGCGAGCGCGATGATCCAGATGAACGGGCTGTCGAACCCGATGATCTGGGGAAGAATCTCGGCCTGCGTGACCGCCATGATCATGCCGACGAAACCGAGGATCGACCCGACGGAAAGATCGATGTTGCGCGTGACGATGACCAGCACCATCCCGGTCGCCATCACCCCGACGGAGGCGGTCTGCACCGACAGGTTCCACAGATTGCGCGGCGTCAGGAACAATCCGCCGGAAAAGATATCAAACAGGATCCAGATCAGCAGCAAAGCGCCGATCATGCCGAGCATGCGCGTATCGAGTTCGGTGTCCTTGATGAAACGGCCGACGACCGACATCTCCGCAGCACGCGCCTGATCCGCCGTTTGGGTCGACTGAGAGTCCGTATTATCCGTCATGGCGGCTCCCCCCTTAGAGCAAGTCTGGTTTGCAAAAAGCGCCGCGACCCGCACGGATCGCGGCGCCCATGTGCTCGCCAGATGGCTGAGTTTAGTTGCAGGCTGCGACCGTACCTGCGTCCACGCCCTGGCAAACCACGTCCTTGCCGACCCATCCGGCATCGATCACGACATTCAGATTATCCTTGGTGATCGGCATCGGCGCAAGAAAGATCGCGCTCATCTCCACGCCCTGCGGACCGCCGGACCATTTCACGGCGCCCGGGACATCGGACATGGCGGTTCCGTCGGCCAGAATCGAAGCCACGACGGCGGCGTTCTTGCCGAGTTCGCGTGCATCCTTCCACACCGAAACGGTTTGCGTGCCGAGAGCCACACGGTTCAGAGCCGCATGGTCGCCGTCCTGACCGGAGACCGGAACGCTGCCGTCCATGCCCTGCGCGGAGAGCGCCGCGACAACGCCGCCGGCGGTGCCGTCATTCGAGGCGACGACCGCGTCGACATCGTTGTTGTTGGCGGTCAGGATCTGCTCCATGTTCTTCTGCGCGTTTTCCGGCTTCCACCCGTCGGTATAGGCTTCGCCGACATTCTTGACCTTGCCGGAATCCATGGCTTCCTTCAGAACTTCCATCTGTCCGGAGAACAGGAAATCCGAATTCGGGTCGGCCGACGAGCCCTTGATGAAGGCAAAATTGCCCTCCGGCATGGCGGCAAAGACCGCCCGTGCCTGCATGCGGCCCACTTCCTTGTTGTCGAAGGTGATGTAGAACGCTTCCGGATTCTCGATCAGCCGGTCATATCCGACAACGGGGATGCCTTCCGCGGACGCCTTTTCGACAGCCGGTCCGATGGCGCCGGAATCCTGCGCCAGGATGATCAGCGCATCGGCGCCCTGAGAGATCAGGGATTCAACGTCCGTGAGCTGCTTGGCGGCTGAAGACTGGGCGTCGGCTGAGATATATGTGTTTCCGGCCGCCTCGATCGCGGCTTTCATCGCGGCCTCGTCGGTCTTCCAGCGCTCCTCCTGGAAATTGGACCAGGACACGCCGATGGTCTTGCCGTCGGCAAGCGCCATACCGGTTGACGATGCAGCAAACACCGCACCGATGAGCGCGGCCTTAAGGATCTTCATTGTTACTACCTCCCGATGAGTGAACCGGACGACCGATCCACGCTTGCATTTGAGCCATTTAATTCGAGGCTCGAAAAAAATAGTGACTTAATCGAAAAGCTGTGTCAACTTGAAATTTGCACGGAGATAAGTTGTTGTAATGCAGCAATTTCTTCGCACTGCACCATAACATGTCATCGGTTGGGAGGTTATCGGGACATTGGTTGAACTGGGTCGTTCGGACGATGTGCGAAAGCGCAATCGCAGTCGCATTCTGCATGTACTGCGCCGCAACGGCCCGGTGTCGAGGAAGGGTATCTGCTCGCGCACCGGCCTGAGCGCATCCACGGTTTCGGCAATCACGTCGGAACTGCTCGAGGAAGCCGTCATCCTGGCAACCGGCCGGGACGGTCCGGCCGGCCTGGGCCGGGGCCGTCCGCAAATCCGTCTGTCCCTCAACCCCCGCGCGGCGCTTGTCGCCGCGGTGATGGTTCAGCTCGACAGGATCTCGGTGTGCATCTCCGACTATTGCGGCGATCGGCTCGCCGATGTCGACCGCGCATTCCGGGCGCGCCGCGCCTCCCCTGACGGGTTCAGCGCCGCGCTGATCGAAACGGTGCGTGAGGCCCTGTCGCAGGTGCCTTGCAATTCGGGCACCTTGAAGCGCATGCGTCTTGGCGTTCAGGGTGTCACCGATGTCGAGGGCGCATCGATGCTGTGGTCTCCCATAACCCCGCATCGCGACCTCGCCCTCAGGGCCGATCTCCAATCGGTCTTTTCGGCGCCCGTCAAGCTTTCCAACGATTGCAGCATGATCGCACGGGCGCTTCACTGGCGTGCGCCCGACCGCTTCAGCAACAACTATGCCGCGGTACTGCTTTCGCACGGCATCGGCATGGGTCTGATGCTGAACGGCGAGCTGGTCAGCGGTATCCGTTCGTCCGGAACCGAGTTCGGTCACCTGTCGCATATTCCGGACGGAGCGCTCTGCCGCTGCGGGCGCAGGGGCTGTATCGAGGCCTATGCCGGTGACTATGCGATATACCGGCGCGCCAGGGCGGCCGACGAGACTCAAGCCCCGCGCAACGATATCGGCTATGAGGAAATGGACGAAGTGCACCGCGCGGCACTTCAGGGAAACAAGGACGCAATCGCCGCCTATCATGATGCCGGACGCGCTCTGGGAACGGGACTTGCGGACATGTACGCGCTCATGGATTCCTTTCCCGTGGCGTTTGTCGGCCACGGAACCGGGGCGTTCGAATTCATCGAAAAACCGCTCAGGCAGGCGATCAGTTCGACGAAGCTGGATGTGATCGGGAACGAGATCGAGATTCATTGCTTTCCTGACGAAAAACCGCTCATTCTGGAAGGATGCACCGTGACAGCGCTGCTTGAGGTGGACGAAATGTTTGCACACGCCGCCGAAGCGCGGGAGGTTGAAAAAATGCCGTCTGGAGCGCATTGTGATTAGATTGACGCATTTGACCGTGGCGATTTTGGCTTCTGACAAGGCGGGTTGCGCGCCGTGGTGCCAACCCACCACAAGCGCGAGCCAACGCGGTCAGAGGGCACATTCGCCCGGCCCGTTCAGCTCTGAATTTCTACACGAGCGTCCTTTCAGGGGTGGCGGCACA
>NZ_CFHWAF010000178.1:0-7885 GCF_984452065.1 Hoeflea sp.
AACATCTCGATTTTCCGGCCGCGGCTGATTATCGGACCCGGCCGGCTGGGCATCCTGTCGAAGCTCTTCAAGCTGGTTGACCACAATCTGCCGGTGCCGATGATCGGATCGGGCCGCAATCCCTATCAGTTCATTTCGGTTTTTGACTGTGCGGAGGCCGCTCGCCTGGCCTGGAAGAACGGCGTGCCGAACGAGGCCTATAATCTCGGCTCCGACAGCCCGCCGCCGGTTCGCAAGCTGCTGCGCGACCTGATCAGCCACGCCGGATCGAAATCCTTCCTGCTGCCGACGCCGGCATGGGCGGTCAAGCGGACACTCGACCTGTTCGATCTCGTCAACCTGCCGATCATGGATCCGGAGCAGTACCTGATTGCCGATGAGATGTGCATTCTCGACTGCACCAAGGCCAAGCAGCAATTGGGCTGGACGGCCGAACACCGGGACGAAGACATGCTGATTGCCGCCTATGACGAGTATCGTGGCGGCCTCTCGACCGGCAAGGCCGATGCGCATGTCCCGGCGAAGCATAAAGCGACCGTTTGAGGCCCGATCATGAATATGGCACCCAAAATCACCAAGCCCGACCTGTTGTCCGTCGAAGACGCCAAGGCGCTCGATCTGCCGCGCATGACCGAATACTTCAAGGACCATCTCAACCCGGGACAGCTCCATTTCATGAAGCTCCTGGGGTTCAACAAGGTCAAGATCGAGCGTGCCGAGGGCATGTGTTACATCGATCAGAACGGCCGGAAGATCCTCGATTTCTTCGGCGGTTTCGGCTCGCTCGCCTTCGGCCACAACCATCCCAGGGTGCTTGACGCGCGCATCAGGTTCCAGGAGGAAAAACGCCACGAGATCGCCATGGCGTTCCTGTCGCAATATGCCGCCGCGCTGGCAAGGAACCTCGCCGAAATATCGCCGGGCGATCTTGACATGGTGTTCCTCGGTTCGTCCGGTTCGGAAGCGATGGAAGCGGCGGTCAAGGTCGCGGAACGTGCCGCCGGGCCGGAACGCGGCCGGATCGTCTATGCGGAAAATTCGTTCCACGGCAAGACGAAGGGTGTGCTGTCGCTGACCGACTCGCCGCTCTACCGGGGTGAATTCCGGCTCGTCGACGACACCGTGCGTGTGCCGTTCGGCGATATCGACGCGATCCGCAACGCCTTCGAGGCCGATCCGCGGATCGGCGTTATCGTTCTGGAGACGATCCAGGGCGGCGGCGGCATCATTTCGGCGCCGGTGTCCTTCTGGCAGGAGCTGCGGGTGCTGTGCGACAAGCATGACGTGCTGTGGGTCGCCGACGAGGTCCAGTGCGGCATGGGCCGCTCCGGCCGGTTCTATGCCTTCGAGCATGCCGGTGTCGTTCCCGATGTCACGGCGCTCGCCAAGTCGCTCGGCGCCGGCAAGAGCGCCATGGCGGCGATGATCGCCCGGCGCGGCGTCTACATGAAAGCCTATGGCAAGCCGAATACGGCGCTGATCCACGGCCCGGCGACATTCGGAGGGATCGGCGAGGCCTGCATTACGGCCATCGAAGGGCTGAATATCCTCTATGATGACGATCTGATCGCCAATTCGGCGAACCAGGGCGCTTATCTGCTGAACAAGCTGGAGGCGCTCAAGGCCAGGTACCCGAAGATCATCAAGGACGTGCGCGGGCAGGGGCTGATGATCGGGCTGGAATTCCAGGATTTCAGCCAGACGCTGCCGGCGATGCTGCGTCCCGTCGTCTCGATGCTGGACGACAAGCTGAAAGGCTCGCTCTCGGGCTTTATCGGTGCGCTGCTTCTGCGCGACTACGACACGCTGGTCGCCTTTACCGAATACAACCGCAACGTCATCAGGCTCGAGCCGCCGCTGATCTGCACGGCGGAGCATGTCGATACCTTTGCCAACGCCCTCGACGACCTGCTCGGCCGCGGCATTGTCGGCATCGTCAAGGACTTCGTCGCCAGCCAGGTGACTTAATTCCCGGACGGGCTCTAAGGCGCAATCCCCTGATATCCGGGCCTCAGGCCCGGCCAAACCATCGGCGCGTGGCTTGTCGCCGCGCGTTTTCCGCATGTCGCAAACAGGCAATAGGTTGCCATATGCGGCGTTCATATTTGCTGGCGAACCAGGCAGGACCGTGAACCGGGCGGGTCATCACGGCACAATTGGCCTATAAGGGTATGGTGGCGCCGTCGCGGACGGATCGGGCGGTGTCATCGGATGTTTGGCCAGCAGGCCCCGGCAAGGGGTGGCGGAAAGGGCAGCAAGATGAAGAGCAGCGCGCGTGCGGTTGTTATCGGCGGAGGCGTCGTCGGCGTCTCGACGCTCTATCACCTGGCGAAGAAGGGCTGGGACGATGTCGTCCTGATTGAGCGCAAGGAACTGACTTCCGGGTCCACATGGCATGCGGCCGGCCTGCTGCCGCTCTTCAACATGAGCTATTCGGTCGGGCAGATCCACAAATACTCGGTGCGTTTCTACCAGGAACTGGCCGAGGAGACGGGCATGGACACCGGTTTCCGCAAGGTGACCAATGTGCGCCTTGCCCGCACGCGGGACCGGCTTGACGAATACGAATATTACATGGGTGTCGCCGAGACGATCGGCATCCGGGTCGATCGGATGAGCGCCGGGGAGATCAAGCAGAAGTGGCCCTACGTCAACACGGACGGGCTGGTCGGCGCGATATGCCATCCGGAGGACGGCTATATCCAGCCGGCGGATCTGACTCAGGCGCTCGCCAAGGGCGCGCGCGACCGCGGCGCCACCATCTACCGCAACACGGCCGTCACCGGGATCGACCAGCTGGAAGACGGCCGCTGGCGGGTGGTCACCGACAAGGGTGAGGTGACATGCGAACATGTCGTTTCCTGCTCCGGCAACTTTGCGCGCCGGACAGGGGCGATGGTCGGCCTCGATATTCCGGTCATCCCGGTCGAGCATCAGTACATCGTTACCGAGGCCCATCCCGAAATCCAGAAATTCCGCGCCGAGGGTGGCGCGGAACTGTGCGTGCTGCGCGAATCGGATTCCTCCTGGTACATGCGCGAGGAGGCCGGCGGTCTTCTGCTGGGCCCCTATGAGAAGGGCGCGCCCTGCTGCTATGTGGACGGGCCGTCGGACGAATCCGAATACGAGTTGTTCCAGGAAGACCTCGAGCGGCTGATGCCGCATATCGATACCGCGATCGTGCGGGTTCCCTATTTCGGCGAAGCCGGTATCAAGAAGGTCTATAACGGGGCGATCGCCTATACGCCCGACGGCTCTCCGATCATCGGTCCGGCGCCCGGAAGGAAGAATTTCTGGCTCAATGAAGGTCACTCGTTCGGGGTGACGGCAGCCGGCGGGGCCGGCTGGCAGATTGCGGAGTGGATCGTCGACGGCGAGCCGACCATCGACATGATGGGCGTCGATCCGCGCCGGTTCGGGCCTTATGCGACCGAAGGGTATCTGAGGGAAAAGAACGAAGAGGCCTATGCCAATGTCTTTACCGTTCATTATCCGGACGAGGAGCGGGTCGCGGCGCGGCCGTTGAAGCGGTCGCCCTGCTATGACCGCATGAAGGATCTGGGTGCCGTCTTCGGCTCGGTCTATGGCTGGGAGCGGCCCAACTGGTTTGCTCCGGAAGGCTACGGCATCGATGTGGACAGCATCGAAAAGCCGGATGTGCTGACCAACCACAATCACCCGACGCCGGATGCCGACAACCAGGTGAAGGAAATCTGGTCGTTCCGCCGCTCGAACTATTTCGAGCATGTCGGCAACGAGGTGCGCAACGTGCATGAGAATGTCGGGCTGCTCGACATGTCGGCCTTCGCCAAAATGGAGGTCAGCGGGCCGGGCGCGCGGGCATGGCTGGAGTCGATCCTCGCCAATTCCATCCCGAAGAAGAGGGGGCGCATCGCGCTTTGCCACCTTCTGACGGAAGCCGGCGGCGTGCGTTCCGAGTTTACCGTCTACGAATGGGCGCCCGGACGGTTCTACCTCGTCTCGGCGGGCGCGTTCGAGGCGCATGACCACGACTATCTGCGCAAACTTGCGCCGACGGACGGGTCGGTTCGCCTGAGCGCCATCACGGAACGGCTCGGCGTGCTTGTGCTTGCAGGCCCGCGGTCGCGGGACGTTTTGCGGAAGCTGACGCGGACCAGCCTCGAAAACGCCGATTTTCCCTGGCTCTCGGGCAAGGCGATCAGCGTCGGGACAGCGAGCGCCCATGCCCTGCGGGTGAACTTTGTCGGCGAACTCGGCTGGGAACTGCACCACCCGATCGAGCAGCAGAACACCATTTTCGACCTGATCATGGAGGCCGGGGCGGAGTTCGGCATCAAGCCGTTCGGCATTCGCGCCATGACGGCGATGGCGATCGAGAAATCCTACCGTCTGATCCCGCGCGAACTGTCCATCGAATACAATGCGTACGAATCGGGTCTTGACCGCTTCGTGAAGCCGAACAAGGGAGAATTCATCGGCCGCGAGGCGGTCGTGCGGGCGCGCGAAGAGGGGCTCAGCTGGAACTTCGTGACGCTCGACGTGCAGGACGTGACGGACGCCGATGCGCGCGGCAGCGAAGCGATCTATCAGAACGGCTCGCTCGTCGGCCGGGCGACGCATGGCGGCTATGGCTGGCGGCTCGGTAAGTCGATCGCGCTGGCCATGGTCCGGCCCGAATTCAGCGCCGAGGGCACCGCGCTTGAAATCAGGATCCTCGGCAAGATGCACCGGGCGGTGGTGATCGGCGAGAGCCCGTTCGATCCGGACAATGAGGCGCTGCGGGCCTAGTTCAAGGGGATGTTGATCCACAATTGCGCGCCGTAGGCGTTGTAGTCGTTTACACCGATGCCGTCATATTTGAACGCTGCACGGATGTTGAAATCGTCCGGCCGTTTCACGATAACGCCAATCTCCGCGATGCCGCGGAAGCCCTCTGCTTGACTATACGTGATGCCGCCGACCGTTGCGCTGCTGCCGTCGAAATCCCACAAGCCGCGTATGGCCAGAGTCGGCTCGACAAAAATGCCGGAGTCCAGCCGGTAGCGCCGCGAGATCTCCGGACCGAAATTCAATCTGCCGATGGTGACCGTCTGCGGCGAAATTGCTGCACCGCTCGAATCGACGAAGCCGCCCTGATGCTCGCTAATATAGGACAGGCCTATTTCCGGTATAATCCGAATGTCACCGTATCGAAAATCGCCGACCAATTGCCCGCTTGCAAGCCAGCGGGTCGTGTCGAATTCGCCGGTCACGCCGGCAACGTTGATGTCGTTGTCCGATTGGCCCCAGGCGGCCCGAACATCGAAATAGAGATTTTGCGTCAGCCGCGCGGTTGCGTAGGGTCCGGCCATCCAGCCAAGGCCCTCGGTGTCGGAATTGACATTGCCGATCCGGTCATCCATCCAGTCGACTTGGCCGAGAAAACCGACCATGATGGCCGGGTGTACCAGGCAATCGATGCCGACATAACCGACGGCAAAATCTCCCTGCCGATTCCCGGCGTCCTCGAAATTCACGTAATGGGCTTCCGCCCACACGTCCCAGCAACTCTCCTGCACCAGGGGCTGTTGTGTGATCGGCGGTTGCGAATCAGGGATGAAATCAGCCGGGCTCACATTTGACAGGCTTCTGAGACTGACATGCGCGCTGCCGCCGCCCCGTGACACATTCAAACCCAGCCCGTGGATGCTGCCATAATCCGACACCAACGATTCGGTTTCTCCGTTATCCCACAGCGCTTCGAGCCGCTTGCGGACGAGACGTGCCCGATCAGGCGATTCCTCCAGAAGGCGGTTTGCGCGTTCTGACATAAATGTGTCTGTGACCTCCGCCGTCGGTGGCGGCGGCGCTGCAGGCGGCGTTGGTGTCGTCGTGCCGTCCGGCGTACATGCGATTGTGTAAGTCAGATCGAACTCCGGGCCGCGAGTTCTAACAAAACTCACGGTGGTTTCGAGCACAATGGATACCGCTGTCTGATCGCCCGCGGGATCGTAATTCCCGGTTTCTTCGACGCGCGTAAAGGGCGGTACCGAGAACGTGTTGGCAAAAAGCTCGCCGCCGCCAACGGCGGCTCTAACCGCCACGTCTCCGTTATTGATATCGCCTGCAACTGAGATGGTTATCAGATCGACGTCCGCAAGACTATCGACCACCAAAGTGTGTCGGCCCACGACTTCATCCTCTGAGCCCTGCTGGCGCAAGTCGTTAACTGCATGTCGGGTGCCATTTAGGGCGGTACAGTCTGCGGCCGGCGCTCCGGTCGTTGGCTGCAAACGCGTTGCCGTCTGAGCTGACAATGGCTCGCAGAGGGCAAAAGAGAATATGACTAAATAAAATAAGTTGCGCATCGGTTCCCCAAAACCGCTTGGATTTTATTTTCGGTAGCGGCCGGACTTTCCTAGTCAGTTGTCATATTTGCCTGTTTTAGTCAATTGGCACATTTGCCTGCGCAGGGCAGAATCGCCCGATGCTTGTCTAAGAACGCCAACGCGAGTTCTGCCGGAAAGTGTCCGCGGTCTGCGGCTTGCCGGAACAGGAAGGCCGCTGTTTCGAATTTCTTGTCCACAACGGCCCCGTCTCGATAGCACACGCCCAAATCGTAAATAATGTCTGTGGGGTTGCTCCTCTAATCAATTCCTGTTCCTGCTGCAGAGCGCCTCAATTGAGCGTCTTTTTGCGCCTTTATTTCCTCCAATTGCGCGTTTATTTCCTCCAACCAGGCTTCTGCCGCAAAGTAACCGCGGTCTGCGGCTGCCTCGAGCAGGAAGACCGCTGTTTCGGAGTCCTGCGCCAGATCACCGTCACCGCGTAGATAGCGGACACCCCAGTTGCACATTTCGGCATTCGCCTTATTGTGTCCCGCATCGGAGGCTTTGCTGAGCCAAATTACGGCTTCTTCCGGTTCACCGTTCTTAGCATAGAGGACACCCGAATCGTACATTGCGTTACGGGTACGGGTACGGGATTGGGTACGGGATAGGGCTTCGGCTTCCTCTTCCTCTGTCCTTTCCCCTGCAAAGGAACCGCGGGCATCGGCTGCCGCTTCCTCTGCCTTAAAGCAACCGCGGGCTTCGGCTGCCTCGAACAGGGAGATCGCTGTTTTTGAGTCCTGCTCCACACCGTCACCGCGTAGATAGCGGACACCCAAGTTGCACATTTCGGCATCCGCCAGAGGGTGTTCCTTATCGGAGGCTGCGCTGAACCATACTAAAGCTTCTCCCGGTTTACCGTTCTTAGCATAGAGGACACCCAAATCGTACATTGCGGTACGGGATCGGGATTTGGATTTGCCTCCTGCTTCCTCCATGAGCGAAGAGAGTTGCATATCGATCAACGCCTCTTTGATCTTGTTGTCTTGAGCCTCGATGCGATCTGTTCTCGACTTAACGTAGCTGGAGGATATCAGGTGGACTCTTGCCAAACCCGTCAGCATTCGATGGAATAAGGTCTTACTATCAGAATGCCGATCGACAAGTTCATCGCTCTCGTTACCGAATTTCTTCAGATTCTCTAAATCATCAGATTTTTCATCAGGAAGACACTTTGAAACAACGCTCTCAAGTCTGTTCGAAATGTAAGGATCCTTGCCTAACTTCGCAACCGTGCCTAACTTCCCAACCGTGCCTAACTTCCCAACCGTTCCACCCATTTGGGACAACTTTTGCCCGGCGTTGTACAACCGCTTGAGGCCCTGGTAGACCTTCTTGAAATTGTTATCCCTTAAACCATTCAGAATATCATCGTTCGCCCTGTCGCAAGATTTCTCAAGCGCTGCTTCTTTTTTCTTAAGCGCTGCTTCATTAAGGCTTTCCTTCCAGCTTTTCTTCCAGCTTTTGAAACGTCCGGCCGTCCTTTCGAAGAACTCTAGAATTTTTTTGACATATTTGTTTTCAACAGCACTTGG
>NZ_CFHWAF010000179.1:0-7752 GCF_984452065.1 Hoeflea sp.
CTTCAATACAACAACACAGGAACCAGTCCCGAAACACCAACCGCCGCCAACCGCGGCGATGCTTGCACACGAGCTTGAAAACGATGACGCACGCCACTCGCAATCAAGGCTGCATTGCAAGCGCAAACCCGCAGGCTGAGAGGACCGGGCTAGCGCCGCGGCTACAACAGCAGGATCAGACTGTCTTGTCCATGCGGTGAGTGGCAATCGCCTAGATTATTTTTACGTAAACGTCAATTTAATTCGACAAGGTTGAACAAATTCGTTCGACATTTGCCGGAACCGTTGAGCTCCCGTCCGCAGCCTGCTAATTGCCACCCATACCCGGTGGATGAGATGACGATCCTCGACATAACAAAAGATGAAGACGCGGCTCTGGAGCAGGCCTGTGCGGTTCTCGCCGCGGGCGGGCTTGTCGCCCTGCCCACCGAAACGGTCTACGGGCTTGCAGCCGACGCCACCAACGGCGACGCGGTGGTGCGTATCTTCGAGGTCAAGGGCCGTCCGCGCTTCAATCCCCTGATCTGCCACATGGCCGATATCGACATGGCCAGGCGCTATGTCGCATTCAGCGAGGAGGCGGAGCACCTCGCCGATCTGTTCTGGCCGGGGCCCCTCACCCTCGTCCTGCCGCTCAAACCGGACGCCGGCATCCATTCGCTGACCACCGCCGGCCTCGAGACGCTGGCGGTGCGGGTTCCGACCGGCTTTGCAGGCCGGCTCATTGGCCGGTATGACCGCCCGCTCGCGGCGCCCAGCGCCAACACCTCAGGCCGGATCAGTTCAACAACCGCCGCGCATGTCGAGGCGGACCTTGGCGACAGGGTCGGACTTATCCTTGACGCAGGCCCGGCGAGGATCGGACTGGAATCGACCATCCTCAAGCCCACCGGCACAGGTGTCGAACTGTTGCGCCCCGGCGGCCTTTCCGCCGAAGATATTGAAAGCGCCATCGGCGCGCCGCTCATGCGCCGGTCCGAACCGGGCGCCGTGGTCGAGGCGCCCGGCATGCTGCGCTCGCATTATGCGCCCGGCAAGAGCCTGCGTATCAACGCGGCGAGCGCCGGCGAAGGCGATGCGGTGATCACATTTGCCGGTCAGCGCGTCGAAGGCGCGCAGGCGACAAAGCTGGTCCTCGATCTCAGCCCCTCCGGAGACCTCGCGGAAGCCGCGGCAAACCTCTTCGATTACATGAAACGCGCCGATGGAGCCGCAACCGGTGAGATCGTCGTCGCGGCAGTGCCGAAAACAGGGCTCGGCGAAGCGATCAACGACCGCCTCGAGCGCGCGGCGGCGCCAAGACGCCAGAGCTGATGGACCGGGCGCGCGCGCATCGCTAATAATAGCTTATGAGCGAAGATATTCTCGACCGGTTTGCCGCAATCGTCGGCGACGGATATGCCATCCGCGACAAAAACGAAATCGCGCCCTATCTGGTCGAACCGCGGGGCCTCTACCACACGGCATCGCCGATGGTGCTGAGACCCGGCTCCACCAAAGAGGTTTGCGATATCCTGTCGCTGGCGACCAAGACGGGAACACCGGTCGTACCGCAGGCGGGCAACACCGGTCATGTCGGCGCTCAGGTGCCGCTTGCCGACGGTCCGGACAGTCAGCTCATCCTGTCCCTGTCCCGGCTCAACCGGATCCGCGAGACCGACACGGCGGGAAACACCATGACAGTCGAAGCCGGGTGCGTGCTCGACACGATCCACACGGCAGCGGCTGAAATCGACCGCATGTTTCCGCTGTCGCTGGGCTCGCAGGGCAGTTGCGAGATCGGCGGCAACCTGTCGACCAATGCCGGCGGAACGGCGGTGCTTGCCTATGGCAACACACGGCAACTGTGCCTCGGTCTTGAGGTGGTGCTGCCGACCGGAGAGATCTGGGACGGTTTGCGCCGGCTCAAGAAGGACAATACGGGCTATGATCTGCGCGACCTTTTCATCGGCGCCGAGGGCACGCTCGGCGTGATCACCGCGGCCGTCATCAAGCTTTTCCCCGTTCCGGCGGGCAAGCAGGTCGCCATTGCCGGCCTTGAAAGCGTCGGCGACGCGTTCTCGGTTTTCAGGATCGCGCAGCAGGCGTGCGGCCCGGCGCTGACCGGCTTCGAGCTCATGCAGCGCCTCGGCATGGAGTTTTCAACCCGCCATATCCCCGGCAACCGGCAGCCGCTCGCAGGCAGCCATGACTGGTATGTGCTGATCGACATTTCTTCCAGCCAGTCGGAGGAAGATGCCGACGCAATGATGCAGTCGCTTATGGAAAGCGCCTTTGAAAAGGGCCTCGTGAAGGATGCCGTCATTGCCCGGTCCGAGGCGCAGCGGGCGGCGTTCTGGCGGCTGCGGGAGACCATGTCGGAAGCACAGAAACCCGAAGGCTCGTCGATCAAACACGATGTCTCCGTCCCCATTGCCGCCGTGCCGGACTTCATGGCGCGCGCCGACCGCGCGGTGCTCGAGGCCATGCCCGGCGCACGCATCTGCGCCTTCGGTCACATGGGCGACGGCAACATCCACTACAATATTTCACAGCCGGAAGGCGGCGACGCCGAAGTGCATCTCGCCCGCCGTGGAGAAATCAATGAACGTGTCTATGCCATCGCCGTGGAGATGGGTGGATCGATCTCGGCCGAACACGGGATCGGCCAGATGAAACGCGATCGCCTGGCCGCGATCCGCCAACCGATAGAAATCGATCTGATGCGACGCATCAAGACGGCGTTCGACCCGGCAAACATCATGAATCCCGGCAAGGTCATCGATGTGAAAGACTGAGTTTCGACACGTTTCTTAAAAATGGATTGCCGCCTGTTTGAATTCGCTAACCATTTGCGAAAACAGGATTTTCTTAACCGTAGATATTAAGCCCGCTCGAAGGGATTTGGCATAGTCTGGTGGCTGCAAGAGGACAAAAGTCCCGCACCGGATTATCCGGCTCTCAGAAGAGACAGAGGCAAACATGACGAATTCATTGCGCAAACCGGCTTGGGCCGGCGACGAATTGCGACTGGACCCGGGGCGGTTTCCCCAGCAGGTCACCTATGCGTCGCGCTCGGACAATGACTGCGTGACCTTCACGCTGGACCAGCGTGGCGCAGTCCTGCGCAAAACCCTTCCTCAAAGCGGGCTGCCGCTTTCCATCGCTCTGCCGGCACGGGCCTTCAAAGGCATCGCGGCGCGCGCCATGGAACACGAGGACGGAACGATGACCGTGACGCTTGAATTGCATCACGAGGACAGCGACCTTTGCGTTCCGCTTCTCGTCGCCCACGATCTCGACGACATCGCGGCGGACTGGAATGCCTGGTCCGAGATCTACAATCTGCCGATGCTGATGATCGAGGGCGACGGCGAAGCCAAGCCGCTTGACGACAGGCTCGGGCCGATCGCGACCCGGTCCGTCAAGCCACGCCGGCGCCATGCCTTCCTGTCGGCGCGCCGGCCGCGCTTCCTGGTCCGGCGCAGGACCGGCAAGCTCGGTGTGCGCATGACGATCAGGGGCGAAGAGATCATCGCCCGGCGCTAAAGCCTGTTCATCTCGTATTCCTCGCAACTGTGGCCGAGCTGCGAGAGGCCTTCCTCGAGATAGTCAGGCAGCAGCGGAATACCCAGAAGGTACTGCGCCGTGCGGTCATTGCTCGCATCCGACGCCTGGGATCTCAGGTCGGACCAGTCCGAACGGTCGTAATCGTCCCGGCCAAGCCAGGTCAGCGTCACAAGATCGATCTGTTCGTCCACCGACAGCGATGAAATGAACGAGGTCAGTTCCTCTTCGACCGGGTCGTTGCGGTGTCCTTCCAATACCGACAGCATGGCGTCGTCGGACGCGTTTGAACCCGGATCAGGATCGGTGACGACATCCTTGACGTCGAACTCCCGCGCCTTGACGATCACAAAGCAGACTTTCTCCAGCGAAATGTCCATGGCAACCGCCTCCTTTCCGTTGCGATCAAACATCCCTGCCGCATACTTGTAGCGGCAGCCATCAGACTTACATGTCAAAAACGGCGGCGAATTGAGCTGGGTCAAATGATTGAACGAAATCCTGCCGACCTAGAGCGAGTTGTGATTGGATTGATGCATTTGATGGCGGAAAATCGGTTCAGTCGGCGAGGCGCGTCGCGCAGCGCGATGTGGTGCATCGGGCAAGCGGCGCAACGGTGAGCCCGTCTCGCGCAATCGTCCAGTGGACGATTGCGAGGGCGAACGATGGGCCGATTTGCCGCCACCCCTGAAAGGACTGTCGTGTTGAAATTCAGAGATGAATGGGCCGGGCGATTTTGCCCTCTGACTGTGTTGGCTCGCGCTTGTGGTGGACTGGCACCACGGCGCGCAACCCGCCTTGTCAGAAACCAAAATCGCCGCGGTCAAATGCGTCAATCCAATCACAACTCGCTCTAGCCGGGCGGCGATCTTGACCCAAATCAAAGCAGCTTGCCGGGCAATTGAGCAGGATCGTTCCCGTGAGCATTGATATGCGGAGTTAAAAGAATGCAAGTTTCCCCGAAAATCGTTTTCCATGGCATGGACCCGTCCCCGGCAGTCGAGGCAAAAATCATGGAGCGCATTGAAAAGCTTGAGGAGTTTCACAGCAGGATCGTCTCTTGCCGGGTCACGGTTTCAGCGCCTCACAGGCACAGCAGGAAGGGCAAGATCTTCCAGGTCCGCATTGATATCGGCGTGCCGGGGCGCGACGTCATCGTCAACCGGGAGCCCGGGCGCGATCACGCGCATGAGGACGTCTATATCGCCATTCGCGATGCGTTCAACGCCGCCAACAGGCAGCTGGAAGACCATTTCCGCAAACGCGGCGGCATTCGCATAAAGGAGCATGCTCCGAAGGGCCACGGCAAGGTCGCACGACTGTTTGCCGATGAAGGGTACGGGTTTGTCGCGACATTGGACGGACGCGAACTGTTCTTCGAACGGGACAACGTCACCGGTGACGGATGGCGCGGTCTCGATGTCGGATCGGAGGTCCGTTTCACGGAGATGGACGGCGAAGGCGGACCGCACGCGACGGCCGTCACCGCCGTTTAGACTGCCCGTCGCTTAAATCAGATTGGTCGCTTAAATCAGGTTGACGGCGACGCCGGCCGCAAGCCCGGCAAAGACAATCCATCCAACCACGTTGTTCGACCTGAACAATGCAAGGCACTGATCGCCGTCGTCGATATTGACGACGGCGATCTGCCTTGCAAGCATGATTCCCGCCGCAAGAAGTCCCACATAGACCGGCCAGGCACCGCCGGTCAGCCAGACCGACACCGCCATCAGCGCAATCGCAGCCGCGTAGATGCCCGTCAGCCAGGCCTTGGTCTGATCGCCGAACAGCCGCGCGGTCGAGCGCACCCCGACGAGCGCATCGTCCTCCTTGTCCTGATGGGCATAGATCGTGTCGTAGCCGACGGTCCAGAACACCGCCCCGGCATAAAGAACCACGGGTGCGGCCGCCAGACTGCCGAACGCGCCCGCCCAACCCATCAGCGCGCCCCAGGAAAAGGCCAGGCCGAGGAAGAATTGCGGCCAGTCGGTAAAGCGTTTGGCAAACGGATAAATCGCGACGATCGCCAGCGAGCATATGCCGAGGACGATTGCAAACAGGTTGAACTGCAGGAGCACCAGCAGCCCGACCAGAGACTGGACGGCCATGAACACCTTTGCCTGCGCGCGCGTCACGCGGCCGGACGGCATCGGGCGCGATCGTGTGCGGGCGACCTGCATGTCGATGTCGTGGTCGACGAGATCATTATAGGTGCATCCGGCGCCGCGCATGGCGATCGCACCGACGGTGAAGAGCAGCAGGTGCGCGACAAGCTGGCCCGGCCGCAGCGCTCCCTCGAGCGTCTGCGCGTTGGCCGCCAGCATCGCCGACCACCAGCACGGCCACATGAGAAGCTGCCAGCCGATCGGCCGGTCCCATCGCGCGAGTTGAGCGTAGGGCCACAGCCGCCTCGGCAAGACGCGGTAAACCCAGTTGCCAGAGGGCGCATCGGCCACCCGGCCGGTATCTGTGCGCGTTTCCCGCATGCGGCCTTGGTGGCAGTTCCGCACGGCGTGAGTCAAGCGCGCATTGGATAAGTCCGCCTTCTGCGGGGAGCACGCCCGCCAAACCTTGACCTCGGGCGAAACCGTGCTACCCCAAAGGCGGGCCAGTTGAAAGGGATTGCGGCAATGAATGTTCTTCTTATCGGATCCGGCGGCCGGGAACATGCGCTGGCCTGGAAGATTTCCGCCTCGCCGGTGCTGGACACGCTCTACTGCGCTCCGGGCAATCCCGGCATCGCTCAATGCGCCGAATGCGTTGCGCTTGACGTATCCGATCATGCGGCGGTGATTGCATTCTGTGCTCAAACGGAAATCAGCCTGGTGGTCGTCGGTCCGGAAGCGCCGCTCGTGGCGGGAATCGCCGACGCGCTGCAGGAGGCCGGCATCCCGGTTTTCGGGCCGACGGCGGCAGCAGCGCAGCTCGAAGGCTCCAAGGGTTTCACCAAGGACCTTTGCGACCGTTACAACATTCCGACGGCGGCCTATATGCGGTTCAACAACGCGCCGAAGGCCAAGGCCTATGCCCGGCAGATGGGTGCGCCGATCGTCATAAAGGCCGACGGCCTTGCCGCCGGCAAGGGCGTGACCGTCGCTCAGACGATGAACGCGGCCCTTGCGGCGATCGACGATTGTTTTGAGGGCGCGTTCGGCGATGCGGGCGCGGAGATCATTGTCGAGGAGTTTCTCGAAGGCGAGGAAGTCAGTTTTTTCTGCATCTGTGACGGCACGAACGCGCTGCCGCTGACAACGGCACAGGATCATAAAGCTGTCGGCGACGGCGATACCGGCCCCAATACCGGAGGAATGGGCGCCTACTCGCCTGCCCCGGTCATGACCGATGCGCTGGTGGAAGAGACGATGGAGCGCATCATCAAGCCGGCCTTGAGCGGCATGGCGGATCGCGGAACGCCCTTTACGGGCGTTCTTTACGCCGGGCTGATGATCACCGCGGACGGACCGCAGCTCATCGAATACAATGTCCGGTTCGGAGACCCGGAATGCCAGGTGCTGATGATGCGCCTCAAGGACGACATCCTGATGCTGATGAAGGCGGCGGCCGATGAACTCCTGTGGACCATGAGCGCGCGCTGGCTCGACGAGGCCGCGCTGTGCGTCGTCATGGCAACGAAGGGATATCCCGGCCATTACAGGAAGGGCTCCAGAATCGATAATCTGGAAGCGGCTTCAGCCCTGCATGACGTCGAGATATTCCACGCCGGAACGGCGCTCGACGGCGATGATCTGGTCGCCAATGGCGGACGCGTTCTCGGCGTTACGGCACTCGCCTCAAGCGTCAAGGCCGCGCATGACCAGGCCTATATGGCAGTTGACCTGATTGACTGGAAAGACGGGTTTTGCCGGCGCGACATCGGCTGGCGGGCCATCGAGCGCGAAAATTAGGCGGTATTCTACCGATTTCATTCGCAAAACGTTAACCATTCCTGAAAACCGCTTGAAAAGGCTTCTCTGCTAGTCTCCCGGCAACGAACCTGGAGAGCGACATGCAGCGCCTATTTGTATTGACTTCGATTTTCGCCCTGATCGCAGGCCCGGCACTTGCCGGCGATGGCGTCCTCAACATTACGACCGACAGCGTCGGAGCCGGAAACATCATCACTGTGGAGTGCTCCCATTGCCCGCCGCTGAAGGAAAAGGACACCGGTCCCGACGTTCATGGCGTCGAGGTTGTCGAAACCGAGAT
>NZ_CFHWAF010000180.1:0-7747 GCF_984452065.1 Hoeflea sp.
GGCCGATTTTCCGCCACCCCTGAAAGGACTATCGTATTGAAATTCAGAGATGAACGGGCCGGGCGATTTTGCCCTCTGACTGCGTTGGCTCGCGCTTGTGGTGGGATGGCACCACGGCGCGCAACCCGCCTTGTCAGAAACCAAAATCGCCACGGTCAAATGCTTCAATCTAACCTCATCTCGCTCTAAAGCGAGATGAGGTTAGCTCATTGCCCAAACTGGCTGGCAAGTTGGCGCATCTGCGTCTACAACCGCTCGTACGGGCCTTGCGGCGAGGAAAAGCAGATGGCCGACGACGGCATATTGGACGTTCTGATCATCGGCGCCGGATTCTCCGGCATATGCGCGGCCATCAAGCTCAAGCAGGCCGGCATCAGCAGCTTCCGTATCTATGACAAGGCGGCCGGTATCGGCGGCACCTGGTGGAACAATACCTATCCCGGCGCGGCGTGCGACATCCCTTCGCATTTCTATTGCTATTCGTTCGAACCGAACCCGAACTGGTCACGGCTCTATTCTCCGCAGAGCGAGATCCAGGCCTATATTGAATATTGCGTCGACAAATACGGTCTGCGGCCGCGCCTCAATCTGCGCCGCGAGATTGTCTCGCTGGCCTTCGACCGGGCATCGGGTGTATGGACGGCGCTGCTGAAGGACGGCGAACAGGTGCGGGCCCGGTTTGTCATCAACGGATCGGGCGCGCTGCACAAACCGTCGATGCCGGCATTCAAGGGAGCAGAGCGTTATCGCGGCGCTTCGATGCACACGGCCGAATGGGACAGCAGCTTCGATCCGCAGGACAAGACCATCGCCGTTATCGGCAGCGCGGCCAGCGCCATACAGGTGATCCCGGCCATTGCGGAACGGGCCAAACATATCTGCCTTTACCAGCGCACGCCCAACTATATCCTGCCGCGCAACGACTATGCCTATTCCGAGACATGGAAGAAGCGTTTCCGCCGGTTCCCGTTTCTGGCGCGGCTGCACCGGCTGATGATTTTCTACTATCTGGAATTCAGGGTCTTTCCCATTGTCAAGCAGAGCGCCTACCGCGCCAAACGCGCCGAGGATGCAATCCGCTACATCAAGGTCATGACGCGCGGGCGCAAGGTGCGCAACGCGATGGTCCCGGACTATGAAATGGGCTGCAAGCGCATTCTCATATCGGACGATTTCTTCGACGCGCTGAACCGGGACAATGTCGAGCTTGTCTCCGAACCCATCGAGGAGATCACGGAAAAGGGCATTGTCAGCGCGGCCACGCGGAGGCCCTTCGACGCGATCGTTTACGCCACGGGCTTCGATCTCGAGGGACATATGCTCGGCATCGACGTCACCGGAGAGGATGGGCTGACGCTGAGGGATGCCTGGAAGAACGGCGCGCAGGCCTATCGCGGGGTGATGATCCCCGGTTTTCCGAACTACTTTCTGACGACGGGGCCGAATACGGGCGTCGGCACGACATCGGTCGTCTTCATGATCGAACAGACCATCGGCTGGATCATGAAATGCCTGCGCAAGGCGGGCCGCGCGCGGATCGTCAGCGTGACGCAGGACGCGGCCGATGCCTATAACCGTGAGCTTCAGGCCGCCTTCCCGGACACGGTGTGGACCTCGGGCTGCCAAAGCTGGTACCGCAACGCCGACGGCCGCATGGAAATCCTCTACCCGCACGATGCGCGCACGTTCCGGCGGCAGATGAAGCGCGTGGACCCGCGCCATGTCAAATTGCGCCCGGTCGCGGACATGGCCGAGCCGCAACGGCAGGCCGCGCAATGAGGATCGGCCGGACCGTCAGCCACGGCGCCAGGATCGAGGGAACCTGCGACGAGCGTTTCACGCCCGTCCTGGACGCGTTCGCGGAAAATTTCGAGACCCGCGACGAAGTCGGCGCCAGCGTCTGTGTCAGCGTCGACGGGCGCACCGTCGTCGATCTTTGGGGCGGCTTTCGCGATATCGAACGCCGGCAGCGCTGGAGCCGCGACACGGTCGGCATTGTCTATTCATGCACCAAGGCGGCTACGGCGCTGTGCGCGCACCGGCTTATCGATCAGGGGCTTCTGGACCTCGACCGGACCGTGGCCCATTACTGGCCGCAACTTGCCGGCGCCGGCAAGGAGAACGCCACCGTTCGCATGGCGCTCAATCACACGCTCGGCCTTCCGGCGGTGCGCGAGCCGGTCGAAAAGGGCGGCTTCAACGACTGGGACTACATGATATCGCGCCTTGCTGACGAGGCGCTGTTCTGGCAGCCGGGCGAGAAGACCGGTTATCACATGTTCACGTTCGGGTGGATTATCGGCGAGGTGGTGCGCAGGATTTCCGGAAAATCGCTTGGCCTGTTCTTCCACGACGAGATCGCGGGTCCCCTGGGTCTCGACTTCCGGATCGGATTGCCGCCCGGCGAAAAACCGGAGATTGCCCCGATCATCCCGTTCAGGCCCGGACCGGACACGCCAATGACCGCGTTCATGAACGCGCTGATCGCCGACCGGGAGTCGACGTCGTTTCTCGCCTATCTCAACACCGGGCGTTTCAACGCCAACAGCGCGCAAACGCAGGCGGCGGAAATTGGCGGCGCGGGCGGCATTGCCAATGCCCGCGCGCTGGCCGGCATGTACGAGCCGCTCGTTCATAACGGCCCCCTGCTTTCGGCTGAGCGCATCGATGACATGAAACGGCTTTCCGCCGAAACGCAAAACGACGAGACATTGCTCATCCCGACCCGGTTCGGCCAGGGCTTCATGCTCTCCATGGACAACCATCACCTGCCGGCCGGAAACTCCGCTGTCATCGGCCCGGATGCTTTCGGGCATGTCGGCATGGGCGGCAGTATCGGTTTCGGCGACCCGGACCACCGGCTTGCCTTCGGCTATACGATGAACAGGCTGGGCGGCGGCATTCTGCTCAACGAGCGCGGGCAGCGGCTTGTCGATGCCGCCTATCGGAGTTCGGGCGCGGGGCATGGCGGTCCGACATGACATCACCTCAACGCGATCATTATCCGGAAACAGCAAATCATGGATGACACTATCCGCATCATCGGGGCCTCGTCCCATCCGGCGCTGACCGCCAGGATATGCGACTATATCGGCGTCAAACCCACCAGAACCCAGGTCGTGCGCTTCTCCAACGAAAACCTGATGGTCAAGATCGAGGAGAATGTGCGGGAAACCGATGCGTTTGTCGTGCAGACGGCAAACACGCCGGTCTCGGAAGGCATCGGCATCGGCGCTCAGTTCCCTGGCCATATCCGACACGATCCCGCTTTCGGAGGAAAAGACGATCGACAAGATCGAGGTCTGTTCCGTCGCCAGGCTCTTCGCCGACGCGATTACCGCCATTCACAGCGGCCGCAGCATTTCCTCGCTGCTTCTGTAAGCTTCATGCGGGCTTGCAATCGCGGACACCCCGCCACGAATGGCTGCCCTCTTCAACTCTGCTCGTAATTTTTCCGCTTCGACATTTTGCCGAGCCCCGGATTGAGGCTGTTCGTGGGATCGCATGATTTGTAGAACGCCGCGAGATCGGGCTTGGCAGCGTACAGGTGGCCGACATTGTGCTCGGCCGGATATTCCGCGCCGCGCTTGTCCAGAATAGCCAGCATTTCGGCTTTCAGCGCGGCCGTGTCGACACCTTTTCGGACAATATAGTCCTGGTGCAGCACATGGCAGAAAAAGTGCCCGTAATAGAGCTTGTGGATGAGCCCTTCCTGAAGCTCCGGCGGCAACACCTCAAACCAGTCGCGGTCGTTGCGCCTCAAGGCGATGTCCAGTGCTAGAATGTCCTCCACTTCGTCGGCATGAACCGCCTGATACCGCACCGCCGCCCCCGCCGCAGCAAACCGGTGGAGGCCGGCAATCTTTCCCTCGCGGGGCGTGCAGGCAAACCAGTCGCCGTTCTTTCCGTCCAGATGCGCACTGAGATAGGCTTCAGCCTCGGCTATACCTCCGTCACGCATTTTGAGGATAAGATGATGCTCGAACCTGTCGCGAAAGGCCTCCATGCGTTCCGGCAGCACACCGGGCCAAAGCCGGCTCAGCAATTGCATGGTACGGTCGATAAGGTTCCTGGGGAACAGCGGAAGCTTGTTCAGCCTTGCGTCGAGCCAGCCCTTGAGCGCGAAGATCGTCGGCAGGCGGTCCGTGCCGAGCTTGTCTATCATGACAAGCGTGTCCTTGCCGTAGCGCTTTGAGATATCGTAGATATCGGCGTGCATGTACTCACCGGAGACCGGCAGGTTGTCGAACCCGGCGAGCATGTCCCGGCGCAGGTCGGTCAGGACCGCGGTGTCGTTGGTGCCGATATAGAACACCGCCTCCTGCCCGGTGTCGGGGTAGGTGTCGAGCCGCACCGCGAAAACCGCCAGCTTGCCGGCGCACCCGGAGGCTTCGTGCAGCCGGCGCCTGTCGGCATTGAACCGGGCCGGACTTGGTTCGTCTATCTCCCGGATGCGGCTTCGATATTCGGTATCGGATGCCTTGCGGTTTGTTTCCTCGACATCGGCGGGGCGATAGTCACGCTCCTGAAGCCGGCGGAGGATTGTTTCAGGACTGTCGCCCAGGTCGATACCGAGATTGTTGACCAGTTCCAGCCGCCCGTCAGCAGTGACCTGAGCGAAAAGTGCCAGTTCGGTGTAGGAGGGACCGCGCTCGACCAGCGCGCCGCCGGAATTGTTGCAAACGCCGCCGACGATGGACGCGCCAATACAGGATGACCCGATGACCGAATGGGGCTGGCGGCCGAGCGGCGCCAGAAGCTTTTCCAGAGCAAACAGCGTCGCGCCCGGAAAACTGACGATCTGCTCGCCGTTCCGGAGCAGATGAATCTGGTCCATCCGGGTGGTGCTGACGATCACCACGTCGCGATCATAGGTTCCGTTCGGGGTCGATCCTTCCGTCAGCCCGGTGTTGGCCGCCTGCATGATGACGATCTTGTCGGCGGCGACGCAGGCCTCAAGCACATGCCATTGTTCGAGCAGCGTGGCGGGGCGCACCACGGCAATCGCCGTTCCCTCTCCGGAACGAAAGCCCTTGCTGAACCGCTGCATCGATTTCGGATTGGTTATGACATGCGACCTGCCGACAATGCGCCTGAAGGTCCCGATGAGTTCCGAATTCGAATACGTATCGACAGGGGTGTCCATGGCTGGCTCCGGCTGGCTACGCCGCATCGCGAAATCTCAGGTTGTCCCGGTTTAGCTGGTCGAGGCTGGTCACGCCCATGAGCTTCATGTCGCGCTCTATCTCACCACGCAGATTGCCCAACGCCTTCTCCACGCCGGCCTGACCCGCCGCCGCCAGCGCATAGAGATAGAGCCGGCCGCCCGAGCAGGCTTTCGCCCCGACGGACAGTGCCTTGAGGATGTGCGTGCCGCGCTGGATCCCGCCTTCGCACACGACATCGATCTTGTCGCCGACCGCATCGCAAATCTCCGCCAGCTGGTCGAAGGGGCTGCGCGATCCGTCGAGCTGGCGCCCGCCATGGTTGGAGACCATGATTCCCGTACAGCCGATATCGACGGCGCGTTTGGCATCCTCGACACTCATGATCCCCTTGAGCGCAAATTGCCCGTTCCACTTTGCGCACAATTCCTCGGCATCCTTCCAATTCATCGACTGATCCAGCATGGTCGAGAAGTAGTCACCGACCGAGACAGCGATGTTCGTTCCCTGGCTGACGTAACCGGACAGGTGGGGCATGTCGAATTTCGGCTTTGTCAGGAAGTTCCACGCCCACATCGGATGCATGGCGAAACTGATCAGCGATGCCAGCGTCAGCTTCGGCGGGGAGGTGAAGCCGGTTCGCAAATCGCGTTCGCGGTTGCCGCCGGTGATCGTGTCGACCGTCAGCGCCATGACATCGAACTTCGCCGCCCTGGCGCGCTCAAGCAGCGCGTCGTTCAAACCGCGATCCTTGTGAAAATAGAACTGGAACATCTTCGGCGTGTCGGCGATCGCGGCGATCTCCTCGACCGTCACCGTCGCCAGCGAGGACACGCCGAACATGGTGCCGTATTTCGACGCGGCCCTGGCGACCGCGCGTTCGCCTTCATGATGAAACAGACGCTGCAGGGCCGTCGGCGCGCAATATACCGGCATCGCCAGCTTCTGGCCCATGACGGTCACGCTCATATCGACGTCTTCGACACCGGCAAGCACATTGGGAACCAGATCACAGGCTTCGTAGGCTTCGGTGTTGCGACGGTAGGTCACCTCGTCGTCCGCGGCACCGTCGATATAGTGAAAGATCGGTCCCGGCAGTCGCCGTTTCGCCAGCTTGCGGAACTGCTGATAGTTATAGCAATCGGCTGCTCTCATGGTCGCTTACATCCCCCGGTAAAGTCACTCGCGCTGCAGGTGCCCATGATCTAGCAAAAAAACGGGCGCTCCGGGTACCGCGGTTTCGCGAAACACCTTTTCCAAACCGGAGACGATGCCGAACCCCGGTATTTCTAGGGTGCTCGCACGACTTCTCCGTACTCCTTGGTGAACGGGCCGATATCGGCATCGCCGAGGAGATCGATGACCTTTTCCGACGGGCGGCACAGGGCGGCGCCGTGTTCCGAGACGACGACGGGACGGTTCATCAGGATCGGATGTTCGACGATGAAATCGATAAGCTGATCGTCGGTCCACCTGTCCTCGCCGAGGCCAAGCTCGTCATAGGGCGTTCCTTTCCGCCGAAGCAGGTCCCGGACCGGGATATCCATGGCGGCAATCAGCGCCACCAGCTTCTCGCGGCCGGGCGGGGTCCTCAGATATTCGACGATCTCAGGCTCGATGCCCGCCTGACGGATCATCGCCAGCGTGTTGCGCGACGTGCCGCACTTCGGATTGTGGTAGATGGTGACGCTCATTTAAGTCCTCCTCGTCGGGGTATTCGACTTTCATGAAATAAAGTCCCTGCGGTGCCGCGACGGGTCCGCAGGCGGCCCTGTCGCGCGCGTTCAGGGCCTTTGCGACATCGTCGGCGCTCCAGTCGCCATCGCCGACAAGGCGCAGTGTTCCGGCAAAGGAACGGATCTGGTTGTGCAGGAAGGACTGCGCCGTCGCCTCGATCTCGATGAGTTCCCCGGTGCGCCGGACATTAAGCCGGTCCAGCGTCCTGACCGGGTTCTTGGCCTGGCAATGGACCGAACGAAAGGTCGTGAAATCATGGCGGCCGACAAGGCGCTGCGCAGCGTCATGCATGGCATCCGCATCAAGCGGCTTTGCCACCCATAACGCCCGGTTCCGCTCGATGGCGAGCGGCACACGGCGGTTGACGATGCGGTAAAGATAGTGCCTGCGGAGGGCGAAGAAGCGCGCATCAAAATCGTCGGAAACCCGCCGCGCCGAAAGGATGACGACCCGCTCGCCGGCCCGGCCGAGATAGGAATTGAGCGCGTTGCGCACCGTTTCTTCCGGCCAGTCCCTGTCGAAATCGATATGGGCGACCTGGCCATAGGCGTGCACGCCGGCATCGGTGCGGCCGGCGCCGCGAATGGAGACATCGTGGCCACTGAAGCGGCGGGCTGCGCTCTCGACGGCGCCTTGCACGGAGGGGCCGTTGTTCTGCCGCTGCCAGCCGACATAGGGCGTGCCATCATATTCGATGGTCAGCTTGTAACGGGGCATCAGAGCAAGTCAGGTCCAGATTGACGCATTTGACCGCGGCGATTTTGGTCGCTGACGAGGCGGGTTGCGCGCCGTGGCGCCCACCCGCCACAAGCGCGAGCCAACGCAGTCAGAGGGCAAAATCGCCC
>NZ_CFHWAF010000181.1:0-7645 GCF_984452065.1 Hoeflea sp.
ACGATTTCGCTCATCGGCCATCACCGATCTGTTGTTTCGACAAAGACGTGCTCTAAGCTTGGCGCTCCGGCACATGCACGACAAGGCCATCAAGTTCACTTGACACCTTGATCTGACAGGACAACCTGGATGTCGGTCTGACGTCAAACGCAAAATCCAGCATATCCTCCTCCATCACGTCGGGCGCGCCGACGGTCTCGCTCCATTCGTCGTCGACATAGACATGGCAGGTGGCGCACGCGCAGGCACCGCCGCACTCCGCCTCGATGCCGGGTACGGCATTGCGGATCGCATTTTCCATGACCGTCGAACCGTCTTCGGCATTGATATCGAACTTGGTGCCGTCGTGGGCGACTATGGTCAGCTTTGTCATGCAACAGGCTCCGCATTCATGGCAACAATGCGGAGTTAAAGACACTTGCGCGGAAGTCAAGCACTGTCGTGCAAATCACCGGCTCACAGCGCTCTGCGCGCAGTCCGGCTCACATGGCGGCACGCTCCGGGAGGCGGATATGCCGGTTAGCGCGACAGTCCGAAAATGAAGTTTTCGACGTCGACGACGGCGTCGGTCAGCGCATCATGGAGCTGTCCGTCCATCGGGTTCGTTTCCAGATATTGCGCGGCCCGCGACACGCTGAAGGCGCCGACGCTGTTGGCCGATCCGCGCAGGGTTCGCACGACCGCGAGGAGGTCCTTCTTCTCGGTCAGATGATTGGTGCCGCAGATCTGATTGACGCACTGGCGCGCCTGACGCGCGAAAAGACAAAGAACCTCGGTCTCGGTTTCCTTGTCGCCGCTGGTCTGTCGTGCGAGGTGAACCAGATCGATCGGTCGCTCGCTCGACGGACTACCGCCCTGCTCGGCTTGGGGCGGATCGAAAATTCCCAGATGCGCAACCATGACTTGTCCCTTTCCGTTGCTTCAAAACAGTCCACAACAGATTCTTCGGCATCGGCTTAACAGGTCCAGATTTGCGCGCGGAAAATTGCATTCATGGTTAATGCATCGTAAAAGCCGGATTTGCGGCAAATTTAACTGTGGGTATCTCCGGCGTCCGTTGTTCTTTGCTCGGGTAAGCCGGTTATTCATGCTGTAGAATTTGTTTCCGGCCGTTAACTGTGTCAGAAATGGTGGGTGGCACACGGGAAGTCTCTTAAAGAAATTAGAGGCGGCACGTGGGGAGTGCCGATGCCTTATCCGCCCGGATGTCCGGGCGCTTGCGGCACCGTTTGCGACGGCGGTCATTCCCATTGCAGAAAGGGCTGGCCCACTGCAGAAAGGGCTGGAAATCCCGGACATGTATCGGGATCCGGGGTACAGAGTACGAGGCATTGATCAGTATGGCGAAGAGAACCGCTCAAAACAAAACGGTCGAAGACGATCCGCTCAAGGCGCTGGAGGATGCGCTGCGGCTTGATCTTGAGGAGGACGAGGGCACGGATCTGGCGGCGGAACCGTCCCTGGAGGATCTCGAAGCTCAGGTCGCTTCGGCTGCGGCGGAACTTGCAAAAACGGATTCCGAAGCCACGGCCCGTTCCACCAGTGGCGGCAAGCGCCAGTCCACGGCTCGCCGCGGCTCTTCAAAGAACGGATCGCGTTCATCGTCGTCGGCCCCTGCCCAAAAAGCCCCTGCCAGCGAGCCGGCCCGTGCCAGCCGGCCACAGCAGCAGCGCACCCAGTCCAGAACACCCAAACGCCAGCAGCAGCAAAAGCCGGACCGCCCGTCATCGCCGCTCTTCGCCCCGGCCAATGACGACAGCCGCGAATCGCGCGCCGCCATCATGCGCTCTCTGGACGGCAAGGGCGGCCGTTCCGCCCGCATAGCGACCTATGTCCTGGCCGGCCTCTGGACGATCGGCGGCATCGGTTTCTTCAACCTCGTCTACGGAACCGGCTTCAACGACATCAACTCGACATCGGATCTCGCCAACAATCCGCAGTTCCTGCTGATGGTGCTGGCGATTGTCCTGCCCGTCATGATTATCCTCGCGTTCGGCATGATGATCGCACGCGCGCAGGAAATGCGCTCGGTGGCCAAATCCATGGCCGAGCTCGCCGTCCGGCTGTTCGAACCGGAGACCATGGCGACGGACAATATCATGCGGGTCGGACAGGCCGTCCGCCGCGAGGTGTCCGCCATCAATGAAGGCATTGAACGAACCATTGCACGCGCCTCGGAACTTGAGACACTCGTGCACTCCGAGATCAATGCGCTGGAACACAGCTATTCCGACAACGAGGTGCGTCTGCGCACTCTTGTCGAGGGTCTGAGCAACGAACGCGAGGCCATTGTCAGCCATTCCGAACGTGTGCGTGCATCCATCGTCAGCGCGCACGAGCAATTGCGCGAGGAACTGGAGACCGCCGGTGACGAGATCTCCAGCAGGCTGACGACGTCCGGCAAGGCGGTTGCCGCGCTGCTCGACACGCGGACGACAAAACTGTCCGAACAGGCCGACGAACTGACCCAATCGGTGTCGGATCTGCTGCAAAAGCGGACCGAAGCCCTGATGTTGTCCTTCGGCAATTCCGGCCGCGCGCTGGCCAGGGAGTTCGACAATCGCCTCGAGGCGCTGCAGTTCAACCTGACCGAACACGGTCAGGCTCTGCTCGGCGAGTTCGAGACCCGCGCCTCGTCGCTCGACAACAACACCAAGAAGCTCAATACGATCCTCAACGAACGCGCCCGCCAGCTCAACGAGACGCTGGTCACGCGGACGAAGGAGATCAGCGAAAGCCTCACCGTCGGCGAGCAGGCGCTCAGCGGCGGCCTCGACAATGTGATCGAGTCGCTCAACGCCAAACTCGACGAGAAGGCCGTCAATTTCCGCCAGAGCCTGCAGCACCACACGGAAGACGCCATGAGCGACCTCGACGAGCGCTCCGGTTTCTTCCAGGACAGGCTGCAGAGCAGCATCTCGCAGCTCAATACCGCGTTTGACGAGCGCGTCTCCGAGTTCACCTCCGCTTTCAAGGACCGCAGCGGGTCCTTGAAGAACAAGATGGAGGCGACGCTGAGCGCCAGCGCGGAGCGGCTGGAGGGTCTGATCGGCTTCGGCACGGCGGCCATCAACAACGCGACGTCGGACAGCGCCGAAAAACTGGAATCGACCCTTGGCTCCAGTGCGGAGCGCTTGCAGAACCTCATTCGCGAAGGCACCCAGGCAATCGGCAGCATCTCCAACGACAGCACGCAGACGCTGGCAAATACGCTGAACTCCAACGCCGAACGGCTTGAGACGATGATGTCGGAGGGCGCCGGCGCGGTCGGCCGGGCCGTGACCGAAAACACCCATGCCCTCGCGGTGACGCTCGGTTCGAACGCCGAGCGCATCGACGGCCTCATTCGCCAGGGTACCGACACGATCGCCAAGTCGATCACGGATAACACCCAGGCGCTCGAAGAGGCCCTGGATACCGGTTCAAAACGCATCGACGGTGTTGTCAGCGGCAGCGCCGATACAATCGCCCGCTCCGTGACCGAGAATACGGAAATGCTGGCGAACACACTCGGCTCCAATGCCGAGCGCATCGATACGCTTATGAGCGCCGGCAACGAGCGCATATCGGAGACCCTGTCGGGCGAATTCGTCGCGCTTTCCGGAAAGCTCGACGACAGCGTCGCGGCGATGGATTCAACGCTCTCGGCCAATGTCGACCGCATCGGTGAAACCATCGACGAGCGCACCGCAAACATGCAGGAGCGGCTGCAGACGATGGATGCGGCGCTTGGCGCGGGTCTGGAGAGCGTCACGGCAACGATCGAGACCAAGGCGCTTGGAATGGCCACGACGCTGCGCGAAACCGTCGCGCAGACCGTCGAGCACATGGACGCTGAAGCCCAGCGTTCCTATCAGTCCCTGCAGGGGATCGGCGAAGGTTTCTCGGCACGGCTCAGCGAAGCCGCGGCCAATTATTCCGACGCCATCGAGGTTCGCCTGACGGAGCGCACCGAATCGCTCAACAAGCAGCTTGCCGAACTGACCGGCCGGCTCAACGACAGCGAAACGGGCATTCTTGACGCCGCACAGGCCATCACCAGCGCCGCGATCGAGGCAGGTGACAAGGTCGGCGAGCAGGCTCAGGCGATCGCGTCCCATTTCGCCGACAGCGAAAAGGCGATGGACGTTCGCAATCAGGCCATCAGGGCAACGCTGGACGAACACACACGCGAGCTCAACTCGATGCTCTCGAACCGTTCGGCCGAGCTCACCAAGCTCATTGACGAGCAGGCGGCGCCGCTTGTGGAGGCCTACGCCGAACGCGGAAAAGCCATCACCGGCGAACTCAGGGAAATCACGCTTGCAAGCGCCGAACAACTGCAGGCGCAGAGCGCGGCTCTGGTCGATGCATTGACGTCGCGCACACGCGAAACGCTCGATGCCATCAACAGCGCCGGCAGCAGCCTGAAGACCGAGGTCACCGACCTGATTTCGGAGCTCGGTCGCAGCAATGCCGCCATTTCGCATCTGGTGAACAACACGGCGACCACGCTGGAAGAGGTCGATTCGCGCCTGACCAACACGACGGAGAAATTCGCCGATACGGCTGGACGCGCGGCGGAAATGTTCGCCGGATCGACACAGGTCCTGCAGTCCAACATCACGCAGCTGGACACGATTTCCAGCGAGACGCTGAACCGTGTCGGCGAGATTGCCGGAAATTTCGAGGAGCATTCGAAGGTTCTGTCCACCGCGTCCGACCTGCTCGGCTCGGCGCAATCCGGCCTTGCCAACACGCTGGAGGAGCGCAAGGAAGCGCTCGACAGCCTGTCCACCGGTCTGGTCACCCGCTCCGAGGAAATCGAGAAGAACATGCGTTCGCTCGAGAACATCGTGGAAGACGCTTTCGGCAAGGTCAAGGAGCGGGCCGGAAGTGCCGCCAAGGAACTCACCGGCAGCCTGTCCAACTCGGTCGAGAATATCGGCAGCCTGCTGTCCGATACTGAAAACCGGTCGTCCTCGACCGCCGAAACCATGAAACAGGCGGTCAAGGAAGCGGTTGACGATGCCATTTCGCGCTTTGCCGGCGCCACGGAGGAAATACGTCAGTCTGCGAACGAGATACGCGAGGAGTTGAACAACACGCGCTCGGAGATCAAGAAAGGCGTGTTCGATCTGCCCGAGGAGACGCGGGAGAGCACCGCCGCGATGCGCGACGCCGTATCCGAACAGATCAAGGCCCTGCAGGATTTGTCATCCATCGTGCAGCAATCCTCGCAGGTGTTCGAGCATTCCAGTGCGCGCGCGCCCGAACCGGCTGCCGCCCCTGTCATGGAGAGGAAAGCCGTCACGGAAACGCCGGCCCCGGCGGAACCGAAATCCGATCTGCGCGGCGGACTCGGTGTCATGCAGAGCGGCGGCCAGGCCGCGCCGGCCGCGGGCCGCAAGCCCCAAAGCGAGGGATGGGTTCGCGATCTTCTGCGCAGCGCGTCGCGCAAGGAAGAAGACGGGACCCAGCCGGCGCGCAATCAGGCCGGAGCCGCCGCCAGCGGCGCACGCTCACGCAACCCGCGGCAGGTGGTTGAATCGCTCAATTCCCTGTCGGTGGACATTGCACGGGCAATCGATCACGACGCCTCAGTCGACCTGTGGCGCCGTTATCAGAGCGGCGAGCGCGATATCTTCACGCGGCGGCTCTACACGCTGAAGGGTCAGAAGACCTTCGAGGAGATCAAGAACAAATACGCACAGGAGCCGGAGTTCCGCTCAGCGGTCGACCACTACATCGCCGACTTCGAAAAACTGCTTGCGGACGTCGCAAGGACGGATCGCGACAGGATGGTCACACAGACCTATCTGACGTCGGACACGGGCAAGGTCTACACCATGCTCGCCCACGCCAGCGGCCGGCTGAAGTAGCCCGGCGCATAAAGACGCAAAACCCGCCCTGCGCCAGCCGCGAGGCGGGTTTTCTTTTGCGTGCGATCCTTTGCGTGCCCGCGGCGAACCGATGAAGCGTCAGACGATTTTCAGCACCCAGGCGACAATATCGTTCATGACGTCCGCGTTGGCCCTGTCGAGCGCCGAGACAAACGCCGCATTGCTGTCGCCAAGGACGGGAGCAGTCGACTGGAAGACGCGCTGCGCGCGCACAACGCCATTGCGGTCGTTGACGATACGAACCGATATCTCGACCACCGCCGTATCGCCGCTGCCGGTAATGATCTCGAAGGATCGGATGCTTGGTGAAACGAGGTAGTCCACGGCAATGCCGTCTCCGGGCTTTCCGACCCCGCCCAGGCGGCCCGAATCCTCAAACGCCTCGATCAGTTTTTCCTGGATGATGGCCGGAAGATTGTCGGCCCATTGGGACTTTCCCAGATATTGGATGGATGACGGCGATGTCCGGATAACAATGTTGGCGCCGTCCAGCGACTTCAGCGCCGACGGATCGGTCACAACGATCTGCCGCCGTTTCGAATAGGGACCTTCGACCGGCGGGATGCCGGACAGCTCATAGGTGTCCTTCTTCTCGCCGCCGCCCACCAGCGCCGCACAGCCGCCAAGCACCATGGTGCCGATCATAAGAGCCGCTAGACCTATGGATTTGACGTCCTTCAAAGGATACCCCGCTCGCACTGTCCCCACAGCATGTCCTAGCTTTCTGTGCGTCGCGGACCAATGTCAACGCCGACGACGCCCATCGAAGGTCTTTACCTCACCGGATGTGCCGAAAAGGAGACTCTGCGGATCATCCCCGATCTTCGTGAATGTGCGCTCGATACGCGTAATCGAGCGGCGCGCCTCCGAAACCAGCGCATCGAAGTCACGCAGGCCCGATCCCGTGAAGCGCTGAAGGTTGGAAGCGATCGGCCCGATATGCGCGTTGATCTTCTCACCGACCTCCTGGAACGTCTGAAGCGTTTTCTTCGCTTCCGCCACAAGCCCGGATGCATCGCCATTGCCGAGGAAGCCGTCAAGCTTGTCGAGCGTCGTCTGAACTTTCAGCGCGGCATCGTTGAGCCTGCTGGAAAGCTGACCGACATTGGTGATGATCTGGTTGATCTGGTCGGTGCGGTTCTCGATCGTGTTGGCCACCGTCGTCAGGCTTGCAACGCCCTCCCGCGCCTGCTCGCTTGCGGCCGCGACATTGTCGACCGTCTGACGTATTTTTTCCGGATCGACCGAAGCGATCAGCGTGTCGGCCCTGCTCAGAACGGCATTGGCCTCCTCGCCCAATTGCGCAAAGTTCGATGCGGCGACCTTCAGGTCTTCAACCAGCGGCTCGATTTCAGGCGATGCTTTCGCCACATCCGCGGTGACTTTCTCGACATTGTCGACGATCTCCGCGACCTTTTGCGGATCCACCGCGGCGACAAGCTGGTCGGCGCGCGTGACCACGGATTCCAGCTTGGCCGATACATTTTCGATCGTCTGCGAGAGCGAAGATACGTTTTTGAGGAAATCGCTGATGCCGTCGGAGTTCGCCGCCAGCGCATCGGAAAACTTCTCGGCATTTTCCACCGTGCGTGTCAGCGGCCCCTTGGCGGTATCGACAAATTCCTCAATGCCTTTGACGGCATTGTTGACGCGCCCGAGAATGTCCTCCGCCGTCGCCAGGAGGTTGGTGACGCTGGATTCGTCCGCCGTCAGGATTGCGTAGCTGCCCTTCTCAACCGCCTGTTCGAGAATGGTCGGACCGG
>NZ_CFHWAF010000182.1:0-7577 GCF_984452065.1 Hoeflea sp.
GAAGCGGGCCCGTCTCGAAGACGGGGGAGCTAACCCAAAGCAATGGAACTTAGAGCATCGCAACATCCAAAAGAAAAGCGGCTCCCCGGAACCGGAGAGCCGCCTTCACCTGCAAAACAGGATCGCGAGGGCTGAAATCTAGTTCAGACGGCGATGACCTGCGACAACACAGGGGATATCGGCGCGGTAAATGCCGAGATCGGCGAGTTCCCGGTCGGAAAGCCGGCTGAGTTCGTTGCATGCGCGGTTGTGGGCCCGGTGCGCTTGCAGTGCTTTGAATACGGATTTCATCGTCTCGCTCCACGAACAGAGGACATGTCTTTGCTTTCTTGCCAAGCGCATATAATGATGCCAGGACTTGGTAAAAGTGACAATTGAGCATTGGAGCCTTGCAATATTGCATCGCACAATGCGCATAGCGGCCGGGCGACTTCTACGCAAGTATGATACGAACGGCCGTTCATTTGACAGAAATCAACGTCACGCCTGTCATGGCCTGCCATAGTGACCGCATCGCAAAGAGCCGGCGGGATGCAAGGCACCGGCGGATCACAAAGACCGATGGAGAAGAGCATGTCCTACAAGACCATCCTGGCCGTACTGCGCAACAGGAAAGACTGCGAGAATGTTCTCGACACAGCGCTGCAACTGACGGAAGCCTTCGACAGCCACTTGATCGGACTGCACGCCGAACCCGCGATGAAGGTTTCATACGCCGCGCCCATCGAGATACCGGACGCCGCCGTCTTCAAGACCGACCAGGAGGACATCGATCTGAAAATGATGGATGTTGCGGAGGCATTCAAACACAAGAGCGAACGCCAGGGCGTGTCCTGGGAATGGCGGCCGATACGCTCTTTGTCGGGCGACAACGCCCTGTCGGCGCTGTCCAGCGCCCGCTGCGCGGATCTCGTCGTGGTGCGCCAGAACGAGGACGAGAAGGAAGACGACTTCACCGACCTTGAAGCGCTTGTGCTCGAGAGCGGACGGCCGGTTCTCTTCGTCCCCTATGTCGCGCGCGAGGCAAGCCCCATCAAGCGCGCGATCGTCGGCTGGAACGCGACGCGCGAATCCGCACGGGCCGTCTTCGATGCGCTTCCGCTGCTGAAAGCGGCGCAAGAGGTGGAGATCCTGTGCGTGGACCCGGAGGACAATGCCGAGCAGAGCAAATCGATGGCGGGAGCGGAAGTCGCGGCCGCCCTCACCCGGCACGGCATCAACGTATCGATGAAGACGGAGATTTCGGACGGGCTTCCGGCCGCCGCGATCATCCAGAACCGGCTCGCCGACACCGGCGCCGATCTGCTGGTGATGGGCGCCTACAGCCGCTCACGCCTTCGCGAATATCTCTTCGGCGGCGTCACCCGCACCATGCTGCAGTCGATGCCGAACCTCACCTTGATGTCGCGCTAATACCCTCTGCCCCGTTAGGCTGTCGATCTCTTTCTCCCGCGGCCGCGTCCAACCGGCCGCGGGTCGCTCGACTTAGAGCGTGTCTGACTGCATGATCCTCGTCCACGTCCTTGGTCATGCCTCGAATATCCAGCAGGTTATGGAAATATGTGCCGAATTCGATGTGATGTTGATTGAAGACACGTGCTTGAACTCATACGTTGTCAAAGCGACCGGCCCTCCTCGCGCGTCGCCAATGTCTCGGCAACAGCCGCCCGGTAAAGCGCCGAGAGATCGCCTTCCGCGCCGAGGCCGAGACGGATGATGCGGGCGAGCACGCGTCGCATGGCGTTGGCCTCGCGCAAAGCCTCGCCCGTCGCCTCCTGATCCTGCGAGAAGAAATAGCCGGTGAAGGCCGACAGATCGGCCAGCACCGTCGACTGGTCCTGCTGCGTCGCGCCCGGGCCGAAGAAGACGCGGTGATAGGCGCCCTGCAGTTCGGACATGGCGGTCGCGTCGCGGCGCCGCGCCCCCTCCTTCCCGGTCGACAGGGAATGCAATGGCTGGCTCATGGGGTCTGCTCCATCTGTTCTTCCGCTTCACCCGCCCCTGCCGCGCCCTGCAGCATCATGGCGAGTTTTTCAGGATCGAGAGCGCCGTCGGGGCCGGTCGCTCCGAGCGCCTTGCCGCCCTCGGCTGCCGCGCTGGCCGCCTCGCCGCCTGCCCGGATGATGTCCATCGAGCCGAGTATCTGCTGCAAATTGTCGGCCTTTGCCCGGTCCTGCTCGACTTCGGCGGCAGGCCGGAAAATCGACCGCGGCGCACCATGCACATCCTGGGCGATGTCGAGCATCTCGTTCATGTCGAACCGCTCAAGCGCCTCCGGATGGCCCATCTGCGCCATCATGCCGGCAAGTTCGAGCACACGCTGCATGCCGACGATCTCCCCTGCCCGGCGCATCTTGTCGAGCGGCCCGGTGAAGGCAACGCCGATCTCCCGGCCCTCAAGGCTTTGCGGTGCGCCGAGCGCCGCGCCCGGCCGGAACACGCCCTTGCTTTCCAGAATGGCGAACTCCCGGTCGACCATGCGCGCCAGCCCCTCCTGCAGCGAGAGGCCGGACGGTCCCAGAAGATCGCCCTTTTCCTGCGCGCGGATCGCGGCTTCCGTCGCGGTCATCTGCGGGTTCTGGATCAGGATCTGCCACAGATTGACATAGAGGCTCTCGCGCAGCTGGTTCTGCTTGGCCTCGATGACGGCGCGGGCGAAGTCCGGCCGCTGCTGGGTGATGATCGGCCGGATCAGGAGCTCGCCCGTCTCGCTCAACAGGCCCGGATTGGGCGCGCCGGGGTTGAGGTTCGGCGCGTTCGGCGCGTCGTCGCGCTGGGCGGTCGGCGGGTTCACCCATTGCTGCGTGGCGATGTATTCCTGTTTGGAGAGCATATTGACCGATTTGATCTCGGCCAGCGCCAGCGACACAGGACCCTCGCAATAAGGCCCCTGGTGCTCGCGGTTCCAGTGGAAGACGATATAGGGGAAGCTGCGATAGCCGCCCTTGCCGATCAGGTGTTTCTCGTCCCGCTCGAAATAGTAGGACACATAGCGCATGGTTGCGCGCTCGCCATCCGGATGCGGCATGACGGCATGGACGACGGTCACCGGCGTTTCCTGCCGTCTGGCGTCCTCGGCGGCGCGCCTGACTTTCTGCGAGCACTTCTCGCCCCAGCGCTCGACGCACTGGCGCGCGGTGCGGCGGAAGACGCGGAAATTGGTGTCCACCACCCCCTCGAAATTCGTCGCCAGATGGTTCTCCAGCAGCGGCACATGCCGGTAGGAGATCGGCGATGAGAGCCCCTGCCCGACGCGTTCCTCGACATACATCACGCTGGTGCCGAAGGCGGCCCTGCCCTTCACGGCCGCCTTGCTGGCGAGCGTGAAGCCGGAGACCGGATTGTATCGCATGCGGAAGGCATAGCGCGTCAGATCGTCGAACCAGCGCTTTTCCTCGTCATCGGCTTCACCGGCAAAGGGATCGCTGCTTTTGAGCGTGTGCCAGGTGGCGCTTGCCGGCATGACAAGCGAGATTTCCCCGGCGGCCAGACGGTCGATCGCCATCAGCGAGGTGTGGTCGTAGATATTGGGCGCCTCGAGCGCGCCATAGGGCCGCGCGGCGGTGCCGCCGACCGCCTCCAGCATGTCATGATAGGCCATGCCGGGCGCGACATAACGCGCGACGTCGCGCCAGTGGCCTTCCCAGGGGCGGCGCGTGTTCTCGAGCTGCGAGAGCCGGTCCAGCAGTTTGTCGATCACCCCGTTCATGTGTTCGACTGCCCGAGCCGCGTCGCGCCGGAGACGACATGCGCGCCAAAGCCGCTGTCACCGAGCGCCGATGTGAAGATATTGGCGCGCGCGCCGCGCGAGCGCCTGCGCCGCAGCCGGGCCTCGACACGCAAATTGGCGTCGCGGTCGCGGGTTACGGGGCGAGGAACAAAGGGTTCCGGCGTGTCGACCTTGGTGCGAAAGCACATGATGTTGCCTTTCCTGTCATAATGAAAACGGGCATTGCTCGCGCGCACGGCGCGTCGATTTCTTGCTTCGTGTGTGTCGTTTTCCAACCGAAAGATGCGACGTTTGCGCTGCGGGTGGCTGGTATCCTCAATAGGTGATTGCACCGTCGCGAACCATGCCAATAGCTGGACTGCGCTGACGCGGCGCAGTCTGGAATTGGGCTAGCGCCCTGTTTTCATGAAATAAAATCGAGTGAGAAAATGCTTTAGTGCTCGGACCGTATCACGGCCATTCCAATCTGAGATCATCTTTCATGCGTTTCAGTCCGTCCCAGGACGGGCCTTTGTATTTGGGATCGACAAATGACAAAATGCCCACCCGTGGGTCTTCAAACTCGTTCAGAACCAGTTGTTTGTTCTTCACAGCATCCAGCACAAGATAGGCGATGGCTTCCCGTGGTAGACTGTTCTTCTTCGCAAAGGCAGCGATCTGATTGCCAATGTGATTGTTGTACATGTCGCGGCGTCCGTCCCGCCAGACGCCATCCAGGGTATAACCTTTCTTGCCTCGGATCGCTTTGTATGAACCGACCGGGAATTCTTTATACTCCCGTAAAGTGCCCCAAAAATTTGAATAGGCCAGATTATTCTCGTACCTTAGGACGGCGGATGCATAGGCATGGGCAAATGCATTCTTGTGCTGGTCTTTCTTTTTGGGACCTTGGTTATTCCTTATTTTGAATCTGTCCGACAATTTGTTGATTTCATTAGTGAGTGCGTCAATATCGGGAACGATCTTATCCATCAAAACTCTCCTTATCGGGGATCAAATATCAAGTATCGGGGCGGGTCTTCTTCAGTGCCCACAATGCCTATCTCAAAATGCTGATTGAGATCGCGGCACTCCCAGTCATATTCATCCATGACACGTGCAGGAACGTTGCGGTCCGAGTATGCGTTGCACTGTCCGTCGCGAAAAAGAGCGATAGCCGACAGATTGAATTTGCCGCATCCATTGTCCGTGAATTCCGAGCTTTTCGGGCCAAACAGACAAATACGCTCATAGCCGGCAAAGAGTGGGTCGTTGTTGAGGATGGTCCCGCCATTACCGAGTATTTCGATATGTTCCTCAGCAAAAAGAGAAGGACGATCGTCGGCGACTTCGAAATAAAGCCAAACGGCAATTGCGGCAAAGAACGTTCCAAAAAAACCTAAAAACAGCCACAGTTCCAGGTGCTTCATTTCGGTTCCCCTTTGAGTGTGCGTATCGCGAAACATGGCGCGTCACTTCAATCATGGATTATGTTCTTATTTTGTTCTAGTCAATGCCGAATTGGCTCTTTGTGACGAGTCCGTCGTTTGCCAGCGCGCAAAAACCTCTTCGGGAACCGTTCTGCAAATCCAGGCATAGAGCCGGAAGCATTCGCCATTGCGCCCCCAGTCCTCCAGCGCGCAGCACCGCTCCGCGCCGGCTGCCTCAAGCCAGCGATGGGCGCCGGTGTGGGTCTCGATCGTGCGCACCTCGATGCGCCGTATGCCTTGTTCCAGCCAGCCGGGCGCGATTTTGCTGAATACAAAACGGGTGACCGCCGGGACGCAGCGCTCGAAGCCCGGCCTGCCGAAGGCCCAGCCATTGAGCACGCCGTGGCTGATCTCGCTGAAGCCGAAGGCGCCGCTCGGCTGCCCCCTGTCGAGGGCCGTCCAGCTCTGCCCGCCGCCGATGCAGAACGCGGCGATCTCCGCCGGTTTCGTGCCGGGCGGCACCTGGCAGTAAATTTCCTCGCGGTCGCACGGCCGCATATTGGCGGCGATGTAGGAGACATCGCGCAGCGTCGCGGGCACGATATCGACCATCACCAGCCCTCCAGCGGGTTATAGGCGCTGCCGGCGCTCGCCGGTCGCGTGGAGACCGCGTTCATCCTCTCGTGATGGACGGCTTCGGCGAAGGTCAATGCCAGCGCGTCGGCACAGTCGGGAGAGATCAGGCCGCGCTTCTTCATCTCTTCCTTCTTCTCGATCTGGATGCGGTTCTGCCCATCAAAGCCATAATTCGGGGCCTGCAGGTCGATCGCCAGTTCGTCGTCATCGGGAATGGAGCCGACATCGCGCAGCCAGTCGCGCATGCGCGCCCACATCTCGGCGCGTTTGTTGCGGTAGCGTGTGGCGTTCCCCGCCCGCGCGCCGCCATTGACGTCGATGACCCGCAAGCCGAGCTGGCGCAGCCGGTCGACCACCCCGCCGCCGACGCCGACACCGTCGACAAAAAGCGCGTGCGGCTTTTCCCGTGCCGCGATCTCGCTGACCCGGCCCGCCGTCTGCATCAGATCGAGCGTCGACCAGCGCCAGATGCGGTTCAGCCGGGGCCCCTCGCGCAGAACAAGAACCGTCCGGTCATCGCCGAAGCGGGCGACATCCAGCCCCATGATGCGCGGCCCGTGGGAAGGCTCAGCGGGGCGCTCCTGCGCGGCACGGATGGTTTCGCGCGCAATGAACTGCATATCGGAGATGTTCTGATACCCGCCCAGCCACACGTGGTCGTATTTTAACGGATCCGCCAGCCGGTCGCGCTCCATGTCGGCGCGGAGCACGGCGGGAAAGAACGGATTATCGGAATAATTCGCCCGGATCACGATCGCGCCGCCCGGCTTTTCCTTGCGCAGCAGCCGGTCGATCGGATCCGTGGGACGCTCCGGGTTCCAGGAGAACCACAATTCGCTGTCCGGCATGCGGATGGTCGGGATCAGAAGATCGAGGCTCTTTTGCGAAATCGTCTGCGCCTCCTCCACCCAGGCGATATCGAAGCCTTCCAGCGATTTGATGCTCGCCGCATTGTGGTTCTTCAGCCCGCGAAAGGTAAAAAGGCTGTCGTTCGGCCCGCGGATCTGCGTAGCGGTGACGTCGAAATGGGATGTCAGCCCGTAAGCGGCGATCTTGTCTTCCAGAAGCTGCTTGACGGAATCCTTGATCGAGTTCTGCACCTCGCGCAGACATACGGCGCGCGTGCGCTGCCTGAGTGCGCGAAGGCACAACAGCCCGCCGAAAAAATGCGATTTGCCGCTGCCGCGCCCGCCCCACGCGCCCTTGAAGCGCGCCGGTGCGACCAGCGGCCGGAACACGTCCGGGAACTGGATGTCCATAAGGTCTCTTACTGTCGTTTAGCTGCGGCGCTGCTCGCCGCTGATTTCCTGTTCGGCGGCAACGAAGCGCACCGAAAACTCAAGATTGACCCGCTCGCCCTTGCCGCCGGTCAGTTGCATGGGCAGCACTTTGCCCAACAGGGTCAGAAAGGCGCTCGGATGCGTTTCCGCTTGCTTCCTCAGATAGGCGACCATATCGCCGCCCCCGGCCTCGACCGCTGCCTGGATGATCGCGTCGCGGATAATGGGCACCTGCCCGTCCGCAACGGCATCAGCATCCGATCCGCTTTTCTCCCCGCATTTGTGATGCGGCAAACCTGCCGGGTTCGCCGCATGTTCGGCCTTGCTCATTGCCCGGTATCCAGATCTGAATAAATCTGGCGGTAGCCTGCCGGCTCACCATTGGCGTCAAAACAAGGCGAGCCTAAAATGAGATGTCGACGAGTTACCTCACTAACTCTGTACCCATCACCTTCCGCTTTTTCCTGAAGCACGGCTTTTGCGGCGATCATATCACGTCTCAGATTTGGAAATTTGTCCAAA
>NZ_CFHWAF010000183.1:0-7535 GCF_984452065.1 Hoeflea sp.
TATCGATTCCATCCAGACGCTGTGGAGCGACATGGCCGAGTCCGCCCCCGGGACCGTTACCCAGGTCCGCACCGGCGCACAGGCGATGATCCGCTTCGCCAAGAAGACCGGCGCGGCGGTCGTGCTGGTGGGCCATGTGACCAAGGAAGGCCAGATCGCCGGGCCGCGCGTTGTCGAACACATGGTCGATGCGGTGCTCTATTTCGAAGGCGACCGCGGGCACCACTACCGGATTTTGAGAACGGTCAAGAACCGGTTCGGACCAACGGACGAAATCGGCGTTTTCGAGATGTCCGACCGGGGCCTGCGCGAGGTCGCGAACCCTTCCGAGCTGTTCCTCGGAGAACGCAACGACAAAGCCCCCGGCGCCTCGGTTTTTGCAGGAATGGAAGGCACCCGGCCCGTGCTTGTGGAAGTACAGGCATTGGTTGCCCCCTCTCCGCTCGGGACACCGCGCCGTGCTGTCGTCGGCTGGGATTCGGCACGGCTTTCGATGATCCTTGCCGTGCTTGAAGCCCATTGCGGTGTGCGCCTCGGTCAGCACGATGTCTATCTCAATGTTGCGGGCGGTTACAGGATTTCAGAACCGGCGGCTGACCTCGCGGTTGCTTCTGCACTGGTTTCATCGCTCGCCGGTCTTGCTCTTCCGGCCGATTGCGTCTATTTCGGCGAGATAAGCCTGTCCGGCGCGGTCCGGCCTGTCGCCCATACCGCGCAACGCCTGAAAGAGGCTGAGAAATTGGGTTTCGGTCATGCCGTCCTGCCAAAAGGCTCGGCGGATCTTCCGAAAAGCGCCAATGGGAGTTGGAAAACCGTTGATGCCCTGGCTGATCTTGTCGTCGAAATCGCCGGATCGCGGGTGCAGCTCGACGAAGGCGAGTAAACTCAAAACGAGGCCGGTTACCGGCAGACCGTAAGGTTCATACGCTATGCCAATCACCATACTTGACGGAATCCTCATCGGCGTGACCTTGTTCTCCGCCGTGCTCGCGATGGTCCGCGGTTTTTCCCGAGAGGTGCTTTCCGTCGCGTCATGGATCGCCGCGGCGGCGGCGGCCTATTATTTCTATCCGCTGCTCGTGCCTTACATCCTTGAATATACGGACCGGGAAACGATCGCGATGATCGTATCCGCGGCCATCATTTTTCTGGTGGCGCTGATTCTCGTGTCGGTGCTGACCATGCGGATCGCGGATTTTGTCATCGACAGCCGCATCGGCGCGCTGGACCGTACGCTTGGTTTCCTCTTCGGTGCCGCGCGCGGCATCCTGCTGGTGGCGGTCGCGATGCTGTTCTTCAACTGGCTCGTGTCCGGACCGCAGCAGCCGGCGTGGGTGGCGGAGGCCAAGTCAAAGCCACTGCTCGATTCCATCGGCGAGCAGCTCGTCAGCATCCTGCCGGAGGATGCGGACGCGACGATACTCGACCGGCTCAAGGGACTTGGCGGCGACAATGCAGGAAGCGACCAGGAGGCCCGTATCCGTGGTACGGACGACCATGCACGATCCCGGCTGTGAGGCCGAGGCTGACGCCTTTCACGACGAATGCGGCGTCTTCGGTATTTTCGGCAAGCCGGACGCGTCGGCGGTTGTCACGCTCGGCCTGCACGCGCTGCAGCATCGCGGTCAGGAGGCCGCGGGCATCGTCTCCTATGACGGAAGCCAGTTTTCCGTCGAACGTCACGTCGGGCTGATCGGCGATACGTTCACCAAACCCTCGGTGCTTGCCCGCCTGCCCGGCAGCCGCGCCATCGGCCACACGCGCTATTCGACAACGGGCGGCGAAGGCCTGCGCAATGTTCAGCCGTTCTTCGCTGAGTTTGACGGCGGCGGATTCGCCATCTCGCACAACGGCAACATTACCAACGCGCTCACAAAGCAGCGTGAACTGCAAAAGCGCGGCGCCATATTCTCGTCGACATCGGACACCGAAACGCTGCTGCATCTGATCGCCATGAGCGACCGCGAATTCTTCATCGAGAAATTCATCGATGCGGTGACGCAGCTCGAGGGCGCCTTTTCCCTTGTCGGGCTTTCCGGCAAGAAGATGATCGGCGCCCGCGATCCCCTGGGCATTCGCCCGCTGGTTCTCGGCAACCTCGAGGGCGCCTATATCCTGTCTTCGGAGACCTGCGCGCTCGACATTATCGGTGCGCGCTTCGTGCGGGATGTGCGGCCCGGCGAAGTGCTGGTGATCACCGACAAGGGGTTGCGCAGCTATTTCCCATGGGGTGAGATCAAGCCGCGCTTCTGCATCTTCGAATATGTCTATTTCGCGCGGCCGGATTCGACTGTCGAAGGGCGGAACGTCTACGAGACGCGCAAGAATATCGGCATCGAACTCGCCAGGGAAAGCCCGGTCGAGGCCGATATGGTGGTGCCCGTGCCGGATTCGGGAACGCCGGCGGCGATCGGTTTTGCCCATGCGGCCGGCCTGCCCTTCGATCTCGGCATTATCCGCAACCATTATGTCGGACGCACATTCATCCAGCCGACGGCTTCGATCCGGCACATGGGCGTCAAACTCAAACACAACGCCAACCGGACGGCCATCGAGGGAAAACGCGTCGTTCTGGTCGACGACTCCATCGTTCGCGGAACGACATCGCAGAAAATCGTTCAGATGGTCCGCGATGCGGGCGCCGCCGAAGTCCATATGCGTATCGCATCGCCGCCGACGGTGGCCTCCTGCTTCTACGGCGTCGACACGCCTGAAACCTCGAAACTCCTGGCCTCGCGCATGTCGATCGATGAAATGCGCGACTATATCAAGGTGGATTCCCTGGCATTCCTGTCCATGGACGGACTTTACAGAGCCGTATCGGAGCCGTCGCGCAACGCGGATTGTCCGCAATTCTGCGATGCCTGCTTTTCCGGCGACTACCCGACAACACTGACAGATCGCGACAGCGACGACGCAACGCGCACGCTCTCGCTACTGGCCAAACACGGATGACAGTATGATGGATCTCAGCGGCCGTATCGCGCTGGTTACCGGCGCATCGCGTGGCATCGGCTATTTCACCGCCCTTGAACTGGCAAAGGCAGGCGCGCATGTGGTGGCCGTGGCGCGCACGGTCGGCGGGCTCGAGGAACTCGACGACACGATCAATGCCGAGGGCGGCTCGGCCACACTGGTGCCGCAGGACCTGCTTGACATGAAGGCGGTGGACCAGTTGGGCGCGGCAATCAACGAACGCTGGCAGAAGCTCGATATCCTGGTGGCGAATTCCGGAATTCTTGGCCCCCTGTCCCCCGTCGGCCATTTCGAGGCCAAGGCCTTCCAGAAAGTGATGGACAAGAATATCGTCTCCACCTGGCGTGTGATCCGCTCCGTCGAGACGCTGCTGCACAATTCCGATGCCGGGCGGGCCATCATCATCTCGTCCGGCGCGGCGCATAATTGCCGCGCATTCTGGGGCGCCTATTCGGCGAGCAAGGCGGCACTTGAAGCGCTCGCGCGCTGCTGGGCGGCAGAGACGGTGAACACCGCGTTGCGGGTCAATTGCGTCAATCCCGGACGCACCCGGACGGCGATGCGCGCGCAGGCCATGCCGGGGGAAGATCCAATGACCGTTCCCCACCCGTCCGCGGTCGCTGCAAAGATTGCGATGCTGGCCGACCCGGCACTGGAGCACACCGGCATGCTCTATGACGTGCCCGAGGACCGCTGGAAGAATTACAGGCATCCCGACTGATCGACGGATTGCATCACGGATGTGTCCAGGTCCGATGCTGAGCCTGCAATAACTATCTGATATATTTTGTTTTATTGCCCGATGCCCGCAAACGTCGCACGGCGTTTTCGGCTGGCACAGGCCGATGCCTTCACGCAATATACGACGTGTTAGATATATTTTGGGTCATATTCTTGTTTGATATATATAGAATGACTATATGCTCACGAAATATATTGCTTCGCGCTGATCCGGTCATCTCCCTTGCCCGTATCAGTCATTGAACGGCAAGGGGCCGCTGATGAACGTACGTACGGTATGCTTGGCGATTTTGCAGTTTTCCGACGCCACGGGCTACGAGATCAAGAAAATGTCGACGGAGGAGCAGTTCTCCTACTTTATCGACGCGAGCTTCGGATCGATTTATCCGGCGCTTTCGCGGCTTCAGGAAGACGGCTGCGTGACCGTGCGCGAGGAGTACGAGTCCGGCAAACCGCCGCGGAAAGTCTACTCCATTACCGACAAGGGCCGCGAGGAGCTGATCGAATCGCTTCAGGTGCTGCCCCGCCCCGATACGTTCAAATCCGAGTTCCTGCTGATCGCGCTTTGCGCGGGATTGCTCGACAGAGGCACCATCGTCCGGGCAATCGACAAACGAATCAATGACCTGAAAAAGGACTTTGAAATGTTCGATGAAGCTCAGCTATGCGCCGAAAACGGGCCGGCAGGACTGAGCTGGGTCGCCGATTACGGCCGCTTCGTTCACGAGGCAAGCCTTCAATACCTTTTGGAGCACAGGGGCCGGCTTGAAGCACTGACACGTGCCCCCGACCGCGCAAGCGAAGCGGCCGAATAAAAAGACAGGAGAGCCATGTTATGGCATTTCGCATCAAGGGATCTCATATCGCCGCACTGGTGATTGCCGGCGCCGTGCTCGGATGGATGGGTACCGGGAACATCGTGGTCGGCGGACAGGCCAATTCGGAAAATGCCGTATTGCCTCCGGCGCAGCGGGAAGAAAACCGGGACGAACTGTTCAAGGTGCGCTTCGTTACCGTCAACCCGGAAGAGCGGCCGAACGTGCTTCTGGTCAGGGGCCGGACCAAGGCCGACGCCATCGTGCCGGTTCGGGCCGAGACGTCCGGAACGCTGGAAAAGCGGCTGGTCGCCAAGGGCGATCGCGTCAAACAGGGCGACCTGGTCTGCCAGTTGGACCCGGGCGTGCGTCAGGCCGCGGTGGACCGGGCGCTGGCCGCGCATGAGCAGGCGGTCTTCGATTATGAAGGCTCGCTGTCGCTGCAAAAGCAGGGATTTACATCCGAAACGCGCATGAAGGCGCTGAAGGCGGCCATGGACGGTGCGGCGGCAACGCTCGCCGAAATGCGGCTTGAGCTGGCGCGCACCGATATCCTGGCAACCGCCGACGGCATCGTTCAGGACCCGATCGCCGAAATAGGCGACAATCTGTCCGACGGCGATGTCTGCGTGACGCTCATCAACGCCGATCCGCTGCTCTTCATCGGGCAGATATCGGAGCGGCAGGTCGGTCAGGTCGAGGTCGGGAACCCGGCGCAGGTTCAGCTGATATCGGGCGAACTGGTTGCGGGCACCATACGCTATGTGGCGTCGTCCGCCGACGAGGCGACACGCACGTTCCTGATCGAGGTCGAGATCCCCAACCCCGACAACAGGTTGCGTGACGGGGTGACGGCGGCCGCGCAGATAAAACTGGACGGTACGGAGGCTTATCGGATCCGGCCGTCCTGGCTGACGCTCGACGATGACGGTTCCGTCGGTGTTCGCGTGGTCGAAGACGACAATTCGGTTTCTTTCAAGCAACTGAACATCATCTCGCACACGCCGGAAACCATGTGGGTGACGGGACTTGAGCCCGGCGCAAGAGTTATCTCAGTCGGCCAGGACTACGTGATCCCCGGCCAAACCGTAGAGCCGGTGGCTGCCGATGTGGCGGCCACATCGAGCAAGGGTGACGTTCGCTCATGACCTCCGCGCTGCAAACAATCATCTCGCGCCCGAAGACCGTCCTGACGCTGATGGTCTTCATGATCGCGGCCGGGATCACGTCCTATATCGGCATCCCGAAGGAAGCCAATCCGGACATCGACATTCCGGTCTACTACGTGTCGATCAGTCAGCAGGGTATTTCGCCGCGTGACGCCGAGCGCCTGCTCGTGCGCCCGATGGAGACCTCGCTTCGCGGCCTTGACGGTCTCAAGGAACTGACGGCGATCGCCTCGGAGGGTCATGCCGGCATCGTCCTTGAGTTCAACATCGAAGCGGACAGCGACCAGGTTCTGGCCGACGTCCGCGACAAGGTGGATCAGGCCAAGGCGGAACTGCCCGCCGAAGCCGATGAGCCGACCATCACCGAAACCAATTTCGCGCTGCAGCCGACGATCATCGTGACGCTTTCGGGCGACGTTCCGGAACGCACATTGACCACGCACGCACGCCGGCTCAAGGACGAGATCGAGGCGATCTCGTCGGTCCGGGAAGCCAGTCTGACGGGCAATCGCGAAGAGCTGCTCGAGGTCGTTCTCGACCTCATGAAGATGGAGTCCTACGACGTCACGCAGGACGAGCTTCTCAACGCGCTGACCCAGAACAACCAGCTTGTCGCCGCAGGTTTCATCGACGACGGCAGTGGCCGTTTCAACGTCAAGGTTCCCGGTCTTGTGGAGACGGCGCAGGATGTCTTCGAGATCCCGATCAAGCAAAGCGGCGAAGGCGTCGTCACGCTCGGCGAACTGGCGGAGATCCGGCGCACCTACAAGGATCCTTCCTCATTCACGCATGTCAACGGACAGCCCGCGATCTCGATCGAGGTGACCAAGCGCATCGGCACCAACATCATCGAGAACAATGATCAGGTGCGCGCGGTCGTGCAGGATTTCACCAAGGACTGGCCCAAGGCCATTCATGTGAACTACCTGCTCGATCAGTCGAGCTTCATCTACGAGGTTTTGGGCTCGCTCCAGTCATCGATCATGACGGCGATCGTGCTGGTGATGATCTGCGTCGTGGGAACGCTCGGTCTGCGTTCCGGCCTGCTTGTGGGCCTGGCGATCCCCGGCTCGTTCATGCTGGCTTTCCTGATCCTCGGCGGCCTCGGCATGACCGTCAATATGATGGTGATGTTCGGCATGGTGCTGACCGTCGGCATGCTGGTGGACGGCGCCATTGTCGTCACCGAATATGCGGACCGGAAGATTTCGGAGGGCATGTCTCCGGCCGATGCCTATAAGCGGGCGTCCAGGCTGATGTTCTGGCCGGTGGTGTCATCCACCGCGACAACGCTTGCCGCGTTTCTTCCGCTGCTGCTCTGGCCGGGTGTTCCTGGCGAATTCATGAGCTATCTGCCGAGGATGGTCATCATCGTTCTGACGGCGTCGCTGCTGACGGCGCTGGTGTTCCTGCCGGTCACCGGCACGGTCTTCGCGCAGGTGGCGGCGATCGCGTCAAGGCATGCGAGCCTCTTGAGCGGACTACTCGTCGGGGCGATAGCCGGCTTCTTCGCGTTCGCGGGACCGATGGCCGCGCTCGGCGGCCCGGTGCAGATCGCCGGGGCGGCTGCGATCGCGGCGCTGGCTTTCTTCCTGACCTACCGCGTCACCGGTTTCATCGACGCCCGGCGCAAGGAAACATCCGATCCGGAAGCCGATCACGTCGCGCTCATGCTGTCGTCGAGGGCGGAACTGGATGTGCAAAAGGTGCCGGGAATAACCGGCGGCTACCTGCGCTTCCTGCGCTACGCGGCGGGCACGCTGTGGGGCAATGTTCTGGTCATCATCGCCATCCTGTCGATGACGGCAGCGTGTTATGTACTTTTCATCCAAAA
>NZ_CFHWAF010000184.1:0-7406 GCF_984452065.1 Hoeflea sp.
CCGGTTCCCGTTCAGATGACCAATGCCGAAACCGGAAGGCTGTTGTTCCGCAGTCCCGAGACCACGGCCCTCTTCGGACCTGTCGAGATCGCGGCGGACTACTACGTCGACGCCGGCGACCGGCAGGCCTATATCGACATGCTGCGCGAGAAGGGCTGGGTCAACGAACACAAGGTCAAGCTGAAGAATGCCAGGGGCGAGGAATTCTGGGGGTCCATCTCGGCGCGCCTGATAGAATTCAACGGCGAGGACGTGATTGTTTCCAACACACGCGACCTGACCGGCGAACTGGCCCTTCAGGACGAACTCTCCAGCCAGCGCGAGCTTCTGTTCCAGAATGAGAAGATGTCCGCGCTCGGCGAATTGCTGGCGGGCGTTGCGCATGAGCTCAACAATCCGCTGTCCATTGTCGTCGGCCATTCGCTGATGCTGCGCGAGGAGGCGACGGATCCCGAAAGCATCGCGCGCATCGAGAAGATCAGCAGCGCCGCCGAACGCTGCGCCAAGATCGTCAAGACCTTCCTTGCCATGGCGCGCCAGCAGCCGACCAGGATGGAAAACACCGATGTCAACGCGGTGATTTCGACGGCCGTCGATGTCGCCGGTTACGGCAAGCATGGCGAGGGTCTTGAAATCGATTGCGCGCTCGACCCGGCGATCCCGGATATTGTCGCCGATGCGGACCAGATCACCCAGGTCATCATCAATCTGATCATCAATGCCGAGCAGGCGATCATGAATGCCGGCAAAGGCAAACGCATCACCGTTTCAACCGGAGCGGCAAGGTCGGAAGACGCCGTGGAGATCATGGTCGAGGATGACGGCCCGGGCATCCCGCAGAACATCATGGCCCGCATCTTCGAGCCGTTCTTCACCACCAAGGATGTCGGCGACGGAACCGGCATCGGCCTCGCCTTTTGCCATCGCATCGTCCATTCCCATGGCGGCCATATATGGGTCGATCCCGACTACGGGCCGGGCAGCCGTTTCATCATCCAGCTTCCCGTTGCCAAGGACACCGAGAACCATGCGGCACAGGCAAGCGACGCCCGACGCAGCCGTGTCGGCGTCAGGGCGCTGATCGTGGACGACGAGCTCGAGGTCGCCGAACTGATAGCGGAGATACTCAAGAAGGAAGGTTTCCGGGTCGATATGGCCCATACGGGCGACGAGGCGGCAGAAAGGCTGCGCGAAAACCGCTATGGCCTTCTGCTCAGCGATCTGAACATGCCGGGCCTTGACGGGCGCGGTCTGTTCGAGATCGTCCGGGACGATTATCCCGATTTGCTGGAAAGAACAGCCTTCATCACCGGCGACACGATGGGCGTCGCTTCCCAGAGCCTGCTTCGGGAATCGCAATGCGCCTATCTGGAAAAACCGGTTTCGCCGGCCGAACTACGCGAGCTCGTATACGCAATCCTGAAGAGTGAAAAAGACGATGGTTAAATGGAAAACAGCCACTACCACCTGGTGATCTGCGACGACGAACGGGACGTCCGCGACATGGTGCAGGAATATCTGTGCAAGCGCGGCTTCAACGTCTCCAAGGCCGCCAGCAGCGATGAACTGCGTTCGGTTCTCGGAGGAAACAGGATCGACCTGATCATTCTCGACATCAACATGCCGCGCGAAGACGGGTTGACGACATTGCGCTCCCTGCGCACGGACGACCAGACCCCGGTGGTCATGCTGACGGCCGCCGGTGAGGTTGTCGACCGCATTATCGGCCTGGAGATGGGCGCCGACGACTATCTCGGAAAGCCGGTCGACCTGCGCGAACTGGAAGCGCGCATAAAGGCGGTTCTGCGGCGCAAATCAGCCGAGGAACCGGCCGGCAAGACAAAATCGGGAACGGCTCGCTTCGGCGACTATGTGCTCGATCTTGAGGCGGCGAAAATGCTCGACAAGGATGGCGGGGAGGTTGCGCTGACCGCCATGGAGTTCAATCTTCTCAAAGCATTTGCCGAAAACAGGGGCCGTGTCCTCAACCGCGATCAGATCCTCGAACAGGCGCATGACCGCAGCTGGGATCCGTTCGACCGCTCCATCGACATCCGCATATCCCGGCTGCGGCGCAAGATCGAACGAAACCCGGAAAAACCGGCGATCATCAAGACCGTACGCGGCATCGGCTATGTCTACGATCCCGATGCCTAGAGTCGACCAATTCAGCAAGATTTGCGGATTGCGTCTGAGGCATGGTGATCCCGGAACGAAACGAGGAGTAACCGGTGTCGACCGACTACGAGAAGCGCATCATGCGTGTCTTGAAATACATTCACGACAACCCCGCCGGCGACCTGTCGCTGGACGCGCTTGCGGATGTTGCGGCCTTTTCAAGGTTTCACTGGCACCGGGTGTTTCACGCCATGACCGGCGAGACCTGTGCCCAGGCCGTCCGCAGGCTCCGTCTTCACAGGGCCGCATTGTGGCTGATCGGCACCGATGGGCCGGTCTCCGCCATCGCGGCAAAGGTCGGATATCCGAATGTCAAAAGCTTCACGCGCGCCTTTCAGGATCAATATGGCGTTTCTCCCCGGTCGTTCCGCTTGGAGGGCTTTCCGAGCCCCACCGAAAGGACACGCTCAAGAGGAGAAAACAAAGTGTTTGATATCGAAATCAGAAACGCCGCAAGCCAGCATCTCGCGGCATTGCATCATCATGGACCCTATACCGGGATCGGCCCCTGCTTTCAGAAGCTGGGGACCTTCGCGCCTCAGCTCGGATCGGACATACGCGGCGTCGCAGCCGTCTATTATGACGATCCGAACGTTGTTGCCGAAGCCGACCTCAAAAGCTGCGCCGGTTTCCTTGTGGCGGACGAGACAAAACTGCCGAAAGGTCTTGATGACGTGATCCTGCAGGGCGGTGACTATGCGGTCCTGACCTATAAGGGGCCGTATGAGGATATCGGGGTCGCCTATGATCACCTGTTCGGCCGTTGGCTGCCCGGTTCGGGCCGCGAGCCGGCGGATGCGCCCTGTTACGAGGTTTATCTCAATGATCCGGCGGACACCAAGCCAGAGGATCTCTTGACCGAGATTCGCCTGCCGCTCGCCGCCTGAGCACGCTGATCAGGCCCCGATACCCTTGATGTCGGCCAGCAGGCCGGCATCGACCGGAATGCCGTCGCGCCGGAGCGTTTCGCGAAGCGCCTGCCGGCGGCGGCCCGGAAGCCGCGCCCCCTCGTCATCCTCGATCATCGCCGCCATACGCGCGAAGCGAACGGTCGCATCGTGGCCGAACGCGGCAGGATCGATGGCCAGAAGCGCCTGTCCGGCAGCCGGCGATCCGCCCTCGGCGTTCAGAAAGGAGCTTTGCTCAAAGCTGTAATTGGCGCCCGTCAGTCCGGCACTGAGAAGTTCCACCATCAATGCCAGGACCGTGCCCTTGGCATCGCCCATCGGCGCCATCGTGCCCGAAAGCGCGGCGGCGGCATCCGTGGTCGGTGCGCCCTGCGCGTCGAACGCCCAGTCTTCCGGAATAGCCTCGCCGCTTTGATTTGCGGCCATGATCTTGCCGCGCGCGACCTTCGAAAGCGAGATGTCCACCGTAACGGGATCGCCGCCGTCAACAGGCGCGGAAAATGCGATCGGGTTGGTCCCGAAAAGAGCGCTTCTGCCGCCCCAGGGCGCCATCGCACCGGGCGTGTTGGCGAACAGCATCGCGACGAGCCCCTTGTCAGCCAGGGCCTCGACCACCACGCCGGCAACACCGCAATGATGCGAACGCGTGATACCGGCAATAGCTATGCCATGGGCCGGGCAGGTCTCGGAAAGCCATTGGTGCGCCAGTTCAATAGCCGGGTAAGCAAATCCGTTGGCGGCATCCACCAGTGCCGCGGCGGGCCTGTGTTGCGCGAGCGACGGACGTGCATGGCCGTCGACCTTTCCGCACGCCGCCTGCGCCGCGTAGGAACCGACCCGGCGCAACCCGTGGCCGCGCTGGCCGGCCAGTTCCGCCGCCACGAGCGCGCGGGCGACGGCGTCGGCGTTTTCTTCACAGGTTCCGGATCTTGTCAACGCGCCCGAAATCAGTGCGTGGACCGCGTCGGGGCTGAGCCTTGTTTCTGCGTTACTCACTTTTTGCTTCCGACAGATGTTTCAAAACAGACCTCGCGGTCACCGCACTGACCCGCACATTGGATTCGGCGGTCACACCGGCAATATGCGGCGTCAGGACAAGGTTGCCGATACCGCTGAACTTCGCTGCCGCCTCCGCCGTCAGCGGCTCCGCTTCGAAGACATCAAGCGCCGCGCCGCCGAGCTTGCCCTTCGACAGCGCCGATGCCAGCGCCTCCTCATCGATGATCCCGCCGCGCGCCGCATTGATAATCACCGCATCGGGTTTCATTTTCGAAAGCGCCCCGGCATCGATCATATGCCGTGTGCCGTCATTCAAGGGAGTGTGCAGGCTGACGACGTCGGAGAGTTCCAGCACCCCGTCGAGGGACACGTTCCGGGCCAGCTGCCATCCGGGATCGTCCGCCATGCAGAAGGGGTCGTAGGCGACGATCTCCATGCCCAGCACGCTGGCCCGCAGAGCGACCTCGCGGGCAATGGCGCCGAACCCGACCAGACCCATCGTCCGGCCGGCAAGCTCGCGGCCCATCAATTGCTGGCGCGGCCATGCGCCCTCGATCATTGCGCCGGTCGAAAGATAAGCGCCGCGCAGGAGCATCATGGCGTTGGCAATGACATATTCGGCAACGCTCTGATTGTTGGCGCCGATGGCCGGAAACACGGCAACGCCGCGTGCCTTGCAGGCCTCAAGGTCGATATTGTCGAGGCCGACACCGAGCCGCCCGACACATTTGAGGCCGGGCGCCGCGTCAAGCAGCGCGGCATCGACCTGCGTGCGGTTGCGCACGATCAGGGCGGACGCATCGCCGATCAGCGATGCGATCTCCCCCTGCCGGTCCGCAAGGCCCTGGTCATAATGGGTTTCGTGAGCTTCGGACAAAACGGCCACCGCCGCCTCGTCCATGAACTCGGTGATAACGATTTTGGCCATCGAATGCGGTCCGGTGGAGTTAGCAGGCCGGCGAAATACGCCCGGCCCGATACGACGCAGCACTCAGGCGCTGCGATAAAGCTTGGTCATGACGAATTCGCGGTGACCGAGCGCTTCGGCTGCCGTGTTACGGCCGTTCGCCGTCCGTACGATCATGTCGATCAGCGCATCACCGGCCTGATCGATGGTCATATCGCGGCGCAGGACACCGGTGACGTCGACATCAATATGCTCGCTCATGGTCCTGAGCGTGCGCGGATTGCCGGAAATCTTGATCACCGGCACGATCGGATTGCCGATCACATTGCCCTGGCCGGTGGGGAAGGTGTGGATCACATATCCGGCCGCCCCCATCAGCGTAACGCATTCGGCCGCAGCGGACGATGTGTCCATGAAATAAAGACCCTTGCCCTTTTGCGGCGCCTCGGCGGGACCCAGCGCATCGACATAGCGCGAGGTGCGGCCGATCTTTTCCAGATTGCCCAGCGCCTTTTCCTCGATGGTTGTCAGACCGCCGAGAATATTGCCCTTCGTCGGCTGACTGTCGGACAGATCGGATGTCTTGTGCGCCTCGATGACATCATCCTGATAGGCCTGCCAGATCTTCATGAACTTTTCGCCGGCTTCCGGATTGGCGGCACGCTCGGCGCAAAGATGTTCGGCGCCGGTGATTTCGGAGGTCTCGCCGAAACAGCCGTAAATACCGCCGGGCAGCAGCTTGTCATACATATTGCCGACGGTGGGACAGGACGACAGGCCGGTCGTCGTATCGCTCTCGCCGCACTTGGTCGAGATCCACAGTTCCGAGATGTCGCATTCCTCGCGCTGCAGTTCCGTCGCCCAGTGCACATACTCCTTGGCGACGCGCGACGCCGAGGCGATCGTCGCGATATCGCCGTTCTGCTCGATCGACAATCCGGTCACGGGTTTGCCGGTCTCGGCGATCCCGTCGACGACGACTTTCGTCCACTCCGGCTCGATGCCGATGACCACGACGGCCGCGACATTGGGGTTCGCGCCGGTGCCGATCATCGTGCGGAAATGAAGCTCCAGATCCTCGCCGAACTGCAGCCGTCCATAGGCGTGCGGCAAAGCCATGGTGCCTTTGATATTGTTGGCGACCGCCTCGCAGGCGGCATTGGAAATATCATCCAGCGGCAGGATGACAACGTGATTGCGAACGCCGACCCGGCCGTTCTCGCGCCGGTAAGCCATGATCTTTTCTGACATCGATCCGCCTCCTACCAGCGTTTTGTTTTCACATTGTGGACATGCACATGCTGGCCCTTGGCGATGGGCGCGACGACCTTGCCGATGTCCTCGCCATATTTGATCACCGTATCGCCTTCGGCGAGATCCTTGAGCGCGACCTTGTGCCCGATCGGCACATCGTCGCCGCAGGTCAACTCGAAATCGGAATCGTCATGGGTCACGACACAGGTCATATTCGTGCCGGCGGTCAGGTCTTCCACCACGACAACACCGACATTGTCCTTATGGTCGTGCACCAGCAAGTGCGGGATACTCAAGGCTGCCTCCAAATTTCAGGATGGGGGGCGCTGTGGCGCCAAGTCTTATATAATATATAAGATACATAATACTGGCATTGTCAACCGGATCGGGCTAAACAGGATAAGGAAATGGAAGCGGCCTTGCAGGAAACAGACAGCAATATCGGGTTCAAACCGCTCTACGCGCAGGTCAAGGACCGGCTGATCCGCCGGCTGGTGGACGGAACCTGGCAGCCGGGCACCAACATTCCGAGCGAACAGGAACTGGCCCGGCAGCTCAATGTCAGTCAGGGCACGGTGCGCAAGGCCCTCGATGCCATGACCGCCGAAAGCCTTCTGGTGCGGCAGCAGGGCCGCGGAACATTCGTCGCCGAACCGGAAGATTCCCGCATCCTCTTCCAGTTCTTCCGGCTGACCTCCGACGAACGGTCCGGAAAGGATGCTTTCCCGGAATCACGCCTGCTCGACTGGTCCGAGGAGCAGGCGACGCCGCGGGAGGCGCGTTCCCTGTCGATTGCCGAGGCTGATCCCGTCTGGCGCATCGAACGCGTCCGCGAACTTGACGGCACCCCCGTGATCGCCGAGACCCTGGCCGTTCCCTCGGCCACGTTTCCCGGCTTTGGCGACCTTGAGGAAATTCCCAACAATATCTACCGGCTCTATTCGTCGCGCTGGGGCATAACCATCGCCAAGGCGGATGAGCGTGTGAAAGCCGTGCTGTGCGAACCGCGCGACGCGGCGGCTCTCGGCTGCGGTGTCGGCGTGCCGCTGCTGCTGATCACCCGCATTGCCCGCGATCTCGAGGGCAATCCGGTGGAACTGCGCTCATCGCGCTGCCTCACCAGCGACCTGCACTACGCCGTCAGCCTGCCATAGAACCTG